>JBCBKN010000101.1:0-12644 GCA_038521775.1 Pseudomonadota bacterium
ATGGGCCGGCGAAAGGCTGTCAAACACCTCGCGATTCGTGGCCAGCGACAGCGCCGCGCCCGGCTCATGGAACCCGGCGGTGTAGTAGATCTTGGTGATCTCCTGGAAGCCTGCCTTCTCATCGGCCCAGGGGCCGATCCACTCGGTGCCGTCGATCGCGCCCGAGGCGAGCGCCTGATAGACCTCCGAGCCGGGGATGTTCTGCACCGAGGCGCCAAGCTTGCCAAGCGCCTGGCCGCCAAGGCCCGGCATGCGGAATTTCAGGCCGGTGAAGTCTTCGGGACCGGTGATTTCCTTGGCATACCAGCCGCCGGCCTGTGCGCCGGTGTTGCCGGCAATGAAGCTCTTGAGGTTGAAGATCTGACCAAGCTCGTCATGGATCTCGATACCGCCATCATGGTAGTACCAGTTGACGATTTCCTGCGCCGTCATGCCGAAGGGCACGGCGGTGAAGAAGGCATAGGCGGGGTGCTGGTTGATGAAGTAATAGTCGGCGCCATGATACATGTCGGCCTGGCCCGAGGTCACCGCATCGAAAACCTCAAAGGCGCCCACAAGCTCGCCCGCAGCCTTCAGGTCGATGGTCAGCTGGCCATCCGACAGCGCGGTGATCATCTCGGCGCAGCGCACGGCGCTGTCATGCACACCGGCAAGGCCACGGCCCCAGGTGGTTACCAGCGTCAGCGTCCGTTTGCCCTGGGCATAGGCCGGAGCGGCCAGGGTGCCGGCAGCCGCGGCGGCGCCACCGGCGGTCGAAACCTTCAGAAAAGAACGACGGTCCATTTAGTTTCCTCCCGAAACGAAAAGCCGGTGTCGGTACGCAAGACGCCCGGCGATGTGGCGCGGACCGTAGCGCCGGTTCGCGCAGTTGAAAACAGGCTGCGTTGTTGGTCGCGCGCAATTTATGACATTTCGGCATCACCTGACGGCAGCATTCTTGCCATTGCTGCGCGGCGCCACGCCGGCTACTGTGCCGCTGCCGCAATGTCGGGCAGATGGGGTGCAGGACAATCGCCGTGCTGACAGGTTTCGGCCTGCGATTCGACCGCATCGACAGGCTTGCCGCCGAATTGCAGGCGCATATCCGCCAATATGACGTACGGATCGGCCGCGATCGGGGCGGTTGGGTTCTGCGCCTGCCCGGCCGGCCGCCCTATCCCTGGCAGGCGCCGCGCCTGCGGGTGCGGCTGCGCCGCCATCCACCGGGCAGCAATCTGGGCGAGGCGGCCGAAACCGCGGCGCTGGATTTCGTGCTCGACCGGTGCGGGCCACAGGTCTTCTACGATATCGGTGCCAGCCGGGGCTATTTTGCCCATATCGCGGCGATGCGGCCCGACAGGGTGTCGGCCGTGCACGCCTTCGACCTTGCCCCCGCCGACATCGCGGCCATTCGCGGCACGGCGCAAAAGCTGGGGCTGAACGGCATCACCGCGCATCAAAGCGGGCTGGGCCGGGCGCATCTGGGCGAGGCCGATATCTGGGTTGCCCGCACCCGCATGTTCGACCGCGAGCCGACGGAGGCGGAGATCCGCGAGCCCTGGCCGATCCGCGCAAAGCTTGCCCTGACCGGACGGCGCGACAAGATCCGGCCGCAGCATCATCGCGTGCTGCGCGACAGTATAGATGCGTTTGCAGCGCGGCACCCGCCTCCGCCGGGGGTGATCAAGATGGACATTGACGGGTTTGAGGCCGAAGCGCTGCCGGGCGGCATGGAGACGTTCCGCACCCATCGCCCGGTCATTCTGCTGGAGATCCACCGCGCGCGGTTTTACCGCCGCTTCGGCGTGACCCGAGCGGAGATCCTGCGCCCGTTGTTCGATCTGGGCTACAGCGCGCTTTTCCTTGAGCATCGCACCCGGCATCGCCGGGTCGAGGTCATTCCGGTTGGACCGGACCATCCGCTTTTGGCCCGCGAGCGGACCGATTTTCTGGTGCTGGTGTGACGCGCAGCCTGACCCCGGGCCCGGGCTCGACCGCCGCACCGCCCGGTTCGGGTCAAGCGGCCTCGGGCACAGCACCCACGCCGACCGGGCTGCGACGCGACCGGATCGACCTGCAGGGCGCCGTGCTGCTCCTCACCTTTTCGGTGCTGATGGGCGTCAACCATGTGATGGTCAAGCTCACCAATGAGGGCCTGGCGCCGATTTTTCAGGCCGGGCTGCGCTCGCTCATCGCTCTGCCCATCGTGCTGGGGTTTGCGCTTATTGCCCGACGGCGGCTGAGCCTGCGCGACGGAAGTTTCTGGCCCGGCCTGCTCTGCGGCGCCTTCTTTGCCATCGAGTTTGTGCTTCTGTTCATCGCCCTCGACATCACCGATGTCAGCCGCGCGGCGATCCTGTTTTACACCATGCCGGTCTGGCTGGCGGTGGCCGCACATTTCTTCATCCCCGGTGAGCGGCTGACCCCGCGCAGGCTAACGGGGCTTGGGCTTGCGGTTGCGGGCGTGGTGCTGGCCCTCGGCGGGGCCTCCGGTGCGGGATCGCTGATCGGCGATCTGCTCAGCCTGGCAGGCGCGCTCTTTTGGACCGGCATTGCCCTCACCGCCCGGCTCTCACGGCTGAAGAATGCAGGGCCGGAGATGCAGCTTACCTATCAGCTTGGCGTCTCGGCGATCCTCCTCTTGCTCATCGCGCCCTTCGATGCTCCGCTGATCCGCGATCTGCAGCCGATCCATTGGGCGCTGCTGGTCGGCCAATCGGTCTTTGTGATCTCGATCGGCTTCCTGCTGTGGTTTTGGGTGCTCAAAACCTATCCGGCCTCGGATATGGCGGCCTTTGGGTTTCTCTCTCCGGTCTTTTCGGTCGGGATGGGCTGGATGGTGCTCAACGAACCGGTCGGCCCCGCCCTGCTTGCCGCCCTCGCGATGGTCGGGGCCGGCATTTTTCTGGTGACATGGAAGCCCAGACGCTAGGCAGGCTCCACCGGGCCGCCCGCATCGACCCAGCCCTTATAGCCGCCCAGATTGCGCACATCGGGATAGCCAAGCTCCTGAAGCGTCAGGCCCGCCAGGGCCGACCGACCGCCCGATGCACAGTAAACCACGATCGTCTTGTCGGGCGAAAAGGCCGGGTCGCGCGAGGCAAGCGCCGGGTCGGCCTTGAATTCCAGCATCCCGCGGGTGACGTGGATCGCCCCCTTGACCTTGCCGCCCGAGAGTTCGGGATGGTCGCGCACATCGACGATCAAAAGCCGGTCGCTGCCCATCATCGTCTGCAGCTCGTCCGGCGAGATCGCGGGAACCGCTGCCTTTGCTTCTGCCATTCGTGTCATGAGTGTTCGTGCCATCCATCCCTCCCGACAAGGCCACCCGTCTAGCACAGCCGCGTTGCCTTGACAGCGTCCTGCTTGGGCAGTACCTCGCCCCCATCAACCACAGGGTGCGTCGTGAGCACCATACCCGAGGGGGGCAATACCGATGACGATCCAGATCACCCTGCCCGATGGCGCGCAGCGCAACTATGCGGCGGGCATCACCCCGGGCGAGATTGCCGCCGACATCTCCAAATCGCTGGGCAAGGCGGCGTTTGCAGCGCGCATCGACGGTGTGCTCGCCGATCTCTCCACGCCCATTGAGGCCGACGCCAAGCTTGCCATCGTCACCGCCAAGGATGCCGATGCGCTGGAGCTGATCCGCCATGACGCGGCCCATATCTGCGCCCGCGCGGTGCAGGAGCTTTGGCCCGAGGTGAAGGTCACCATCGGCCCGGTGATCGAGCATGGCTTTTACTATGATTTCGACCGAGAGGCGCCCTTCACCCCCGACGATCTCGCCACGATCGAAAAGAAGATGCGCGAGATCATCGCCGCCCGCGACCCGGTGCGCACCGAGCTTTGGGCGCGCGACCGCGCCATCGCCCATTACCGCGAGACCGGCGAGCCCTTCAAGGTGGAGCTGGTCGAGGCCATTCCCGAAGGCGAGCCGATCCGGATGTATTGGCACGGGCCCTGGCAGGATCTCTGCCGCGGGCCGCATCTTGCCCATACCGGCCAGGTGCCCGCCGATGCCTTCAAGCTCACCCATGTCTCGGGTGCCTATTGGCGGGGCGACAGCCGCAACAAGATGCTCCAGCGCATCTATGGCGTGGCCTTCCGCACCAAGGAGGATCTCAAGGCGCATCTGACCATGCTGGAGGAGGCCGCCAAGCGCGACCATCGCCGGCTGGGCCGCGAGATGGATCTCTTCCATCTGCAGGAAGAAGCGCCCGGCATGGTCTTCTGGCACCCCAATGGCTGGGCGCTTTACCGGGCGCTGGAGGATTATGTCCGCCGGCGCCAGAACGCCGCCGGCTATATGGAGATCCGCACCCCCCAGGTGATCGACCGGGTGTTGTGGGAGCGGTCGGGCCATTGGGACAAATACCGCGAAAACATGTTCATCACCGAGATCGATGAGGAACATGCCAATGAAAAGCGGGTCAATGCGCTCAAGCCCATGAACTGTCCGGGCCATGTGCAGATCTACAATAGCGGGCTGAAGAGCTACCGTGATCTGCCACTGCGCGTGGCCGAGTTCGGCTTTTGCCACCGCTATGAAAGCTCGGGCTCGATGCATGGGCTGATGCGGGTGCGCGGCTTTACCCAGGACGATGCGCATATCTTTTGCACCGAGGACCAGATCGAGGATGAGACGCGCCGCTTCATCGCGCTGCTCTCGTCCATGTACCACCATCTCGGCTTTGAAAGCTTCGACATTAAGTTTTCCACCCGGCCCGAGATGCGGGTGGGCTCGGATGCGATCTGGGACAGGGCCGAGGCCGCGCTGGAAGCGGCGGTGCGCAAGGTCACCAATGACTATGTCGTCGATCCGGGCGAAGGCGCCTTCTATGGCCCCAAGCTCGACTTCAAGCTCACCGATGCCATCGGGCGCGAATGGCAATGCGGCACCTTCCAGGTCGATTTCAACCTGCCTGAGCGGCTTGGCTCGGAATATGTCGCCGCGGACGGGTCAAAGCAGCGCCCGGTCCTGCTGCACCGGGCGATTCTGGGCTCGTTTGAACGCTTCATCGGGATCCTGATCGAGAACTATGCCGGGAAACTGCCGATCTGGCTGGCGCCGCGTCAGGTCGTCGTGGCCACGATCGTCTCGGATGCCGATGCCTATGCGGGTGAGATCGTCGAGGCGCTGCGCGCGCGTGGGCTCCGGGCAGAGGCCGATCTGCGCAATGAAAAGATCAACTATAAGGTCCGCGAGCATTCGCTGGGCAAGGTTCCGGTCTTGATTGCGCTGGGTAGGCAGGAGGTCGAGGCCCGCACCGTCTCGCTGCGCCGGCTGGGTGAGCAGCGCCAGTCGGTGATGCCGCTTGAGGAGGCGATTGAGACGCTCGTGGCCGAGGCCCGCCCGCCCGACATGCCGGCGCCCGCCGCGGCGCCGAGCCTGGCGGATGCCTGACCGCAGGGGGCGACGGGGCGCTGTCATTCGGTCTGACCGCACCGTCGCCCCCGGCCGGTTTGAGGGTGTCTGAGTGGCCAATATCGTCAACCGCACGAAGTATTACCTGCGCTCGATGCGCAAGGCGCCCTATGCGGAATACTTCCTCTGCCCCAATTGCGGCGCGGATGGCGGCGAGGTGATCGACCGCAAATACATGATCACCTCGCTGGCGCGCTGCCCGGCCTGCGGGATACTGTACCGCCGGCCCGCCACCACGCAGGACGAGGCCGACCGCTTCTATGAGGCCGATTACAAGACCGACAAGACCGGCACCCCGCCCGACCCCGACCACCCGCGTTATCGCGATGTGGCCTTCCTGCGCTCGATCAAGGACCAGTCGGATTACGTGCGGGTGCTTCAGGCGCTGGGCCTCGGGCCCGGCACGCGGATCTTCGATTATGGCTGCTCCTGGGGCTATGGCACGGGCCAGCTCAAACATGCGGGCTTTGCCATGTCGGGCTATGAGATCGACCCGCGCAACCGCGTCTTTGCGCGCGAGGTGATCGGCATCGACATTGTCGATGATTACTGGGCCCATGCCGCGGCCGCCCCGGGCGCCTATGATGTGTGGTTCTCCAGCCATGTGCTGGAGCATCTGCCCTCGGTCGAGCGGGTGCTTGACAGCGCCTGGCGGCTGACCCGGCCGGGCGGCCTGATCGTGATCTTTGTGCCCAATGGCTCGGAGGCCTTCATGCGGGCCAATCGGGCACGCTGGCACCGGCTCTGGGGCGAGGTGCATCCGCTTTTCCTCACCGACGCGTTCTTCCAGCGCCGCTTTGCCGGGGCCGAGATGCTGATCGGCGCCTCGCCGCTGCCCGAGGCGGCGCTGGCAGATTTCGCCGCCGGGCAGACGCCGCCGCCACCCTCGCTCGACGGCAAGGAGCTCGCGGTGATTCTGCGGCGCCCTCTCCATGGCGGGGATGGATGAGCGCGGGTTGCAGCGCGCGCCGATTTCGCTATTTAGTGAAGCGCCGGGCGTGGCTCCGTCCACGGCCCGAGAAAGATTTGTAGCAACGGCCGAAGGAGCATCCCCATCGCCAGACGACCGCATCATGCGCCGCCCACACGTGACACCGGCCCCCGGGTCAACGACCGCATCCGCGCGCCCGAAATCCGCCTGATCGGCGCGGACGGGGAGAATGTGGGTGTCATCCCACCGCGCGAAGCACTCTCGATGGCGCAGGAAACCGGGCTCGACCTTGTCGAGATCTCGCCGAATGCCACACCGCCTGTCTGCAAGATCATGGACTATGGCAAGTTCAAGTACGAACAGCAGAAAAAGGCAGCCGAGGCGCGGAAGAACCAGAAGGTGATCGAGGTCAAGGAGGTGAAGTTTCGCCCCAATATCGACGATCACGATTATGGGGTGAAGATGCGCAATGTGGTGAAGTTTCTCGAAGAGGGCGACAAGGTGAAGGTCACCCTGCGGTTCCGCGGCCGCGAGATGGCGCATATGGAGCTGGGATCGAAGCTTCTGCACCGCGTGGCGGGCGATGTGGAGGGCATGGGCAAGGTTGAAAACATGCCCAAGCTGGAGGGCCGCCAGATGGTGATGGTGATCGGCCCGGTCCGGGCCTGAGACCACATGCCGACGACCGGCGCGCGCCGCCCCCCGTCGGCACGCTTGGCAAGGGCCTTTTGGCCCATTACGCTGCCCCGATGAGCGAGAAAAGCTGGCACGATATGGGCGGCGATGCCGCCGGACGCATCAATCGCGATGAGCATGACTACGCGCTTTGGGAAAAGCGCGTCGATGCGCTGATGGTGCTGACCACCTCAAAAGGCCATTTCTCAGTCGACGGTCTGCGCCGCGCGCTGGAGGATTTGGGCCCCGAGGCCTTCGAGACGCTGAGCTATTATGAGCGCTGGATGCATGCGGTGAACCGCAATCTGATCGAGGCGGGCATATACAGCCCCGCCGAACTGGCCGAGCGGATTGCCCAGGTCAAGGCCCGCGGGGCGGATTACGGCTCGGCATCGCTGGAGGCCTCGGATGGGTGAGCCGGACCTCACCGAACGGGTGCGGGTCAAGACCCTCGGCACGCATGGGCTGCATGTGCGCGCCCCAGCCTATATGCGCGGCAAGGTCGGGGTGATCGAACGGCGCATTCGGCCCTTCCCAAACCCGGAAAAACTCGCCTATCGGCTGCCGGCCGAGGAGCGGCTGCTGCTGCGCGTGCGCTTTACGATGGCCGAGCTGTGGGGCGGGGATGCCGAACGCCCCGATGACACGGTCGATGTCGAGATCTACGAGCACTGGCTGGAGCCTGCAGATGCCCCATGACCATCACGACCACGCGCATCTGAGCCCGTCGGGGCATCCCTACCGCCCCGACAATGACGGCCCGTTGAGCGAGGCCCAGGCCATGGAGATCGCGGTGCGCGAGCTTTTGGTCGAAAAGGGCATCGTCACCCCGCAGGAAGTGACCGCTGCCATCGCCGAAATGGATGCGCGCAGCCCCGCCCAGGGTGCGCAGGTCGTGGCCCGGGCCTGGACCGACCCCGCCTACAAAGCCCGGCTTTTGGCCGACGGGTCGACGGCCGCCGAGGAGCTGGGCATTTCGATTGCCCCGGTCAAGCTGATCGTGGTCGAGAACACGGCCGAGATCCACAATGTCGTGGTCTGCACCCTGTGCTCATGCTATCCGCGCGCGCTGCTGGGTCTGCCGCCGGACTGGTACAAGAGCCGCGCCTATCGCTCGCGCACAGTGCGCGAACCACGGCGGGTCCTGGCGGAGTTCGGCCTGGCCCTGCCCGACAGCATCACGGTGCGGGTCCATGATTCGACCGCCGACATGCGCTATCTGGTCCTGCCCGCACGCCCGGGCGGCACCGAGGAATGGTCCGAGGATGCGCTGGCCGGCATCGTCTCGCGCGACAGCATGATCGGCACCGCAATCCCCAGCGTCTGACCGGCAATGTCATGATCGCCGCCCTGGCCCGTCTGCCCGATGAGGGCAAGGGCATCCTGTTCATGATCATCACGGTGTTTCTCTTTTCCGTGATGGATGCCACGGCCAAGGGCCTCAGCGCCCGTTACGACCCGGTGCAGGTCGTCTGGGCCCGGTTTGCCGGCCAGACACTGATGGTCATGCTGATGCTGGGACCGCGTCTCGGCCAGATCCTGCGCACGCGGTTTCTGGGGCTGCAGGTGGTCCGCTCGCTTGCGCTTTTCGGCGCGACCACGTCGCTTTTCACAGCGCTTGCCTTCATGCCCCTGCCCACCGCCATCGCGGTTTTTCAGGCCGGGCCGCTCTTTGTCACCATCCTGGCCTTTTTTGTGCTGCACGAGCCGGTGGGGCCGCGCCGCTTGGCAGCCGTTGGGGTGGGCCTGATGGGGGCGCTGACCATCATCCGCCCGGGTGCCGAGGTCTTCAGCCCCTTTGCGCTGCTGCCGCTGCTCGCGGCGGTCTGCTATGGCGCCTATGTCACCTCGACCCGGTTTCTGGGCAATGAGGAAGACCCCTGGACGAGCTTTCTCTACACCGCGCTGTTCGGCACGGTCCTGGCCAGCCTGGTCGTGCCGTTTTTCTGGACGACACCGACCATGGCCGATATCGGTCTCTTTGCGTTGATGGCCGGTTTTGGTGCGGCGGGGCATTACGTGCTGATCCATGCTCTGCGCCTCGCCTCGGCCTCGACCCTCGCACCCTATGCCTATGTGTCGCTGATTTTCAGCACGTTCTGGGGCTTTACCCTCTTTGCGGATCTGCCCGATGGGTGGACCGTGTTCGGCGCGCTTGTGATCGTTGCGGCCGGTCTTTATGTGTGGCACCGCGAGCGACGCGCGCGACAGGCCACGCCCTGATCCGGCCGTCTCATCCGGCGGAGATTTCGATGCAGACCCAAATGGCCATCCCGGCCGGCAAGCCGCCAAAGCCGCGGCTGGGACCGCGTCTGATCGCGCATTGGTCCGATCTCTTTCGGCTGGCCTGGCCCGTCATGCTGTCGCGCGCGGGCATCTTCACGCTCAGCCTGGCCGATATCGTGATGGTGGGCCGTTTCGAGACCGGGGCGCTGGCCGGGCTCGGCCTGGCGCTGGCCGTCTTTATCCCGGTCATGGTCACCGGCGTGGGTGCGATGATCGGCATCGTTGCGCTTTCTTCCCAGAGCATGGGCGCGGGCCGGCCCGAGGAGGCCGCGGCGATGTGGCGGCGTGGGATCGCCTGGGCCATCGCGATCGGGCTTCTTGCATCGGCGCTGGTGCTGCTGGCCACGCCCTTTTTGCGGATGATCGGGCAGCCGCCCGAGCTTGTCGACAACGCCGGTCCGATCGTGCGCTTGCTGGCCCCCGGGGCGTTCTTTCAGATCCTCTTCATCGCCTGCAGCTTTTATCTGGAGGCCACGCGCCGGATGATCCCGGGGCTGGTCTGCATGGGGCTGGCCAATCTGGTCAATATCGCCGGCAATTGGCTGTTGATCGGCGGCTCGATGGGCCTGCCGGCAATGGGGGCCGAGGGTGCGGCGCTGTCGGTGCTGATGGCCCGCGCCACGATGGCGGTTGCCATTCTGATCTATGTTGCGCGTCTGCCGGAGATCCGGGCGCTTGCGCCAAGCGGGTTCTGGGGCCCCGGCGGCTGGCAGGCCGGCGGCAGGCTGCGCCTGATCGGCATGACCTCGGCACTTGCGCTCTTTTTCGAGACCGGCGCCTTCACGACGGTCAATCTTTTTGCCGGCTACATCTCGGCCGAGGCGCTGGCCGCCTATGCCATTGCCCATCAGGTGGAGGGCACGGTCTTTATGGTCGCGCTCGGGCTTTCGGTCGCCGCGGCGGTGCGGGTCGGCCATGCCTTTGGCGCCGGCAACATCGCCGAGGCCCGTTTTGCCGGATGGTCGGCGCTTGCGGCCACGATGCTCTGCATCTCGGCCATGTCAGGGCTGGTGATCTGGGGCGCGGGGGGCCTTGGCGCCGTCTTCAGCGAAGACGCCTCGATGATTGCCCGCACAGCACCGCTTTTTGTCATCCTCGCTATTTCGCTGATCTTTGATGGCGGCCAGGTCGTCATCGGCCAGGCAAACCGGGCCATGGGCGACAGCTGGGGCACGACGCTGTGCTTTCTGGTCAGCTTCTGGGGGGTGATGGTGCCCGCGGCCTATCTTCTTGCCCTGCACACCTCCTTGCGTGAGGCCGGGCTCTTCTGGGGCACCGCGGCCGGCTGCCTGGTGGCGCTGGTTCTGCTCACCTGGCGCTTTCAGGCGCTGCTTGCCCGGGCCGACCGCGCCATTGGGGCAGAGGCACATGGACCGCATGCAACGCATCCTGCATAGGCTGGAATACGCCGCCGCCTGGGTCGCGATCAAGCCTCTGGTGCTCTTGCCACGGCGGCGGGCTCTTGCCATTTCCGGGATTGCCGGGCGGCTGATCGTGGCCGGCATTCCCGCGCTGCGCCGGCGCATCGAGCGTGGTCTGACCCATGCGATGCCGGCCCTCGACGGGCACCAGCGACACGCCATCGCCCGCGCCGTCGGCAGCCATTTCGGGCGTGTGATTATGGAATATCACCTGCTCGACCGCATGGCGGTAACCCCCCCCTCGCTGAATGTGCACGGGCCGGGGCTGGCCGCGCTGACAGATGCCCGAGCCGAGGGGCGTGGCGTTGTGCTCGTCTCGGCCCATTTCGGCAATTGGGAGATGATCCGCCTGGCATTGCAGGAACGCGGCATCCCCTGCGCGATGATCTACCGGGCCTTCAACAATGCCCGGTTCGACCGGTTCGTGCGCGGTCGGATGTGTGCGGTGGGCGAGCCCGTTCTGACCAAGGGGCGCGCGGGCATGCGGGCCTTTGTCACCCATGTGGCGCGGGGCGGCACGGCGCTGATCCTGGTCGACCAAAAGCAGACCGGGGCGCCGGAGCTGCCGTTTCTGGGCCACCCCGCGGAAACCGTGCTGGCCGCAGCCGAGCTCGCCACGCGCAGCAAGGCCGCGCTGATCCCGGTGCGCGCCCGGCGCAAGCCCGATGCGCTTGGCTTTGACATCCTGTTTGAGGATCCTGTTCCGGCCGGGTCAGCCTCCGAGCGGATGGGCGCCATCAACACCCGCATCAGCGACTGGATCGCCGCCGATCCCGGGCAGTGGTTCTGGCTCCATGATCGTTGGCGGCTGCGAAAGCGGCGCTGAGCCCTGTCAGGGCTCCAACCGTGCCGCGGCCAGGATCGCGCCGACCGGCCCGTCCTGCAAAAGCACCGCCACCCCGCGCCCCATCTCGGGTGTCGGGGCCTGAAACGCCTGGGCCGAGGTGCCGTCCCAATAGCCCAGCTTCATCCAGTCCCGCACCACGTTCACATAGGTCATGTCGACGCCGGAGTTTTCGCCCCGCTCGATCTTGACCCGCTGCGGGCGGTCATAGCTGATGAAATGAAGAATGCCCATCGAGGTAAAAGACACCCGCGACAGCGGCGCAACCCGCACCGTGATCCGCGCCTCGCCCGGTTCAATGTCGATGCGCGCGACTGGGGCAATGCTTCGCGCGGCCTCAATCGCCTCGCGCACCGATTTCACATCGCTGCCGATGCGCCGCCATTGCCCCTGGATCACCATTTGCGGCGTGTAGATCGACCGGGCCTGCATTGCCGCGGCATAGTTCTTTTGCCGGGCAGTGTTCTCGGGGCGCGCAAACCGATCACGCCAGCCCAGGTAATCCCAATAATCGACATGCAGCGACAGGGCGATCAGCCCGGGCTCCTCGGCCATCTTGGCCAGAAACCGGTCGGCAGGCGGGCAGGCGCTGCAACCCTGGCTGGTGAAAAGTTCCACCACGATCACCGGTGTCGTTTCGCTGGCATTCTGCGCCAGGGCCGAGCGTGGGCCTGCCCCGGTGAGCAGCAAAAGGGCAAAGACAAAACCGATGAGCAGGGATGACCGAAACATTCAAAACCTCAGCGAGCGCGGTGCCGGAGGTGGTAACCCTCCCCGACAGACTAAGCGAGTCAAGCTTTCGGGAGCGTTTCGTGCGCGCAAGGCCGTTTTTCCCGGTGTTCCGGCGGCGCGGCGCGGGTGCGACCGGCGCCGGCAAAGGCCGCTTTTCCCAGCGACCAACGGCCTGCGCGGGCATCAGCGCGAACCTGCGCGCGCTTTGGTGGACGCGCGCAGATCCCAGGGAAAAGCCTCGCCTGCCAGCGATCAGGCCGCCTTGGCGAGATTGCGCAGCACGTAATGCAGCACGCCGCCATTCTCGACATATTCGATCTCGATGGCGGTATCGATGCGGCAGCG
>JBCBKN010000102.1:0-12595 GCA_038521775.1 Pseudomonadota bacterium
GCGACCTGTCAGAACCGCATCGCAAGCCATATCTGTTCGTCCTTCAGGGTCAGAGTGGCGGGCATTCGAGGCATCCGCTGCAGCATAACCTAGCGATTTCCCGCCGCGATCAAATCGACGCAGCGAAACACTGTGTAACGGCATGTAACATCATGATTTCGCTGGGTGTTTAACGGGCGTGTCTGGCTAAATGATCCGGTTTCGGGCAAGATCAACCGGATGATGCCGTCTTGCGGCTTTGCGCCACACGCCATTTGAGCATGTCGATCCGATCCTGGCCGAAGAAGGGCTCGCCCGCATAGACCATCAGCGGCACGCCCCAATGGCCCGACGCTTTATGATCGGCCTGGTTCTGCGCGATGATCGCATCCAGCGCCGGCGCCTCGGCGGCGACCTCAGCATCCAGGGCGGCAAGATCGAGCCCCGCGCCAGCGGCGGCCTGGGCCAGATGCGGCCCCTCATGCCAGCCCTGCACGGCGCCGGACCAGATCAGATGCGAGACCGCGCGCGCAAAGGCCACGCCGGCCCCGTGCCGTGCCGCGGCAGCCCCCAGCCGGGTCAGCCGGTGGATATAGGGCTGTTCGGCCGGGATCACGACCGGGTCGAGCGCGATCACCACCGGATCCGGCTCGGGCCAGCGAAACGGAATGCCCAGGAAGGCGGCTGTGCGATGGCTGTCGAGAAAAAGATAGCGTGGCTGTTGCGGGTTGCCCTTGGTGAAAAATTCCGGGCTGCGAATGGCCAGCGGCAGAACCGGGCGCAGGCGCAGATCGACCCCCTCGGCCCCGGCCCAATCGGCCAGTCGCCCGATGGCCAGATAGGAATAGGGGCTGCGGAAGGAAAAGTAGAAATCGACCTGTGGCGCTGGCTCGGTCAAGGAATCACCCGCTGTGCAGGAAATGCATCACGTCGCCATCCTGCACCACATAGGCCTTGCCCTCCAGCCGAAGCTTGCCGGCCTCGCGGGCACCGGCCTCGCCCGACAGCGCGACATAATCGTCATAGGCGATGGTCTCGGCCCGGATGAACCCTTTCTCGAAATCGCCATGAATGGCACCGGCGGCCTGCGGTGCGGCGGTGCCGCGCGCAATCGTCCAGGCGCGCGCCTCCTTGGGCCCGGCGGTAAAGAAGGTCATCAGCCCCAACAGCCCATAGCCCGCGCGGATAAGCCGGTCGAGCCCGGCCTCGGCCAGGCCCATCTCGTCCAGAAACTCCACTCGCTCCTCATCGGCCAGTTGCGAGATCTCCTCCTCGATGGCGGCCGAAATCACCACGCTGGCCGCACCCTGCGCGGCGGCCATCTGCGCCACCCGGTCCGAAAGCGCATTGCCCGAGGCCGCGGCGGTTTCCTCGACATTGCACACAAAGAGCACCGGCTTGGAGGTCAGAAGCTGCAGGATCTGCCAGTCGCGCTGCTCGTCTTCCGCGATCTCGACGCTGCGGGCCGGGCGGCCATCGTCAAGCGCGGCCTTGGCGCGCTCCAGCAGATCGGCCTGGACCACGGCTTCCTTATCGCCGCCCTTGATCTTGCGGGCAATGTTGGCGAGGCGCCGCTCGATGCTCTCCAAATCCGCCAGCATCAGCTCGGTCTCGATGGTCTCGGCATCGGCCACCGGATCGACCCGGCCATCGACATGGGTGACGTTGTCATCCTCAAAGCATCGCAGCACATGCGCGATCGCATCGACCTCACGGATGTTGGCCAGAAACTGGTTTCCAAGCCCTTCGCCCTGCGACGCCCCCTTCACCAGCCCCGCAATATCCACGAAGGTGAGCCGCGCCGGAACGATTTCGCGAGATTTCGCGATCCCGGCCAAGGCCTGCAGCCGCGGATCGGGCACGGCCACCTCTCCGACATTCGGTTCGATCGTGCAGAAGGGGAAATTTGCCGCCTGAGCCGCCGCCGTGCGTGTCAGCGCATTGAAGAGCGTCGATTTTCCCACATTCGGCAGCCCGACAATGCCGCATTTGAACCCCATCGCGCGAAACCTCCCAGATGCGTGTCAGGCCTCTGCCGCCGAATTCCGCCGCGGTCAAGTCTTTGCGCGGAACTGGGCAAAGTCACAGGAAGTCACATCAGCGGCAACGCATTGATTTTATGGTGATTTGCAGTTGATCGGGCGGCTCGCATCCTCCACGGCGGGAGCACAACGGAGGAACCCCATGGAAGAGCTTCGCATTACGGTCCGCAATCTGTCGCCCGATGGCGGCACCTTTCTGACCCCGGTCTATTTCGGCTTTCACGATGGAAGCTTCGATCTCTTTGATGCCGGACAGGCGGCCTCGCCGGGGCTCGAGCAACTTGCCGAGGACGGCGCGCCTACGATCCTGGCGACCGAACGCGTCGCTGCCGATGCCGACAGCCAGGGCCTGGTCGTTGCCGGCGCGGGCGGGCCGATCGCAACCCGCGAGACGACCTCCTCGACGATCGAGGTCGATGGCATGTCCAACGGGTCGGTCAGCCTTGCGGCGATGATCCTGCCCTCCAATGACGCGTTCATCGGCACCGACGAGGCGGTCGTGTTGTTCGACGCCAATGGCCAGTTTCTGGGCGCGCAGACGCTGCTGTTCGAGGGCTCGGACGTCTATGATGCCGGCACCGAGGTGAACACCGAGCTCGACGCGGCCTTCATCAACCAGGTCGCGCCCAACACGGGCGTCGATGAGAACGGCGTTGTCACCCTGCATCCCGGCTTTAACGGCTCGGCCGGCAACCCGGTGGGCGAGGGCGATCAGATCATCCTTGGCGGCGTGAACGATTTTGGCGCGGCCATCGATCCGGTCGCCGCCGATTTCACCCTGCCGGGCGCGCAAATCGCGCAGATCCACATCAACACCGTGGCCACGATCACCGGCGATGCCAGCAATGAGGTGCTCGCCGGCAGCCGCTCGGACGACATCGTCAGCGCCGCGGGCGGCAATGACATCATCGTGGGGCGCGCGGGCTGGGATGTCATCGATGCCGGCGACGGGCGCGACGCGGTGTTTGGCGGCGCGGGTGCCGACGACATCTCCGGCGGGCTGGGCCGCGACTTTCTGCGCGGCGGTGCCGGCGACGACATCTTCCGCTATGCCGAGGGCGATGGCGTCGATTTCATCTTCGGCTTTGGGCGCAATGCGCTGACCACCAATGACGGCGATGTGCTGGTGCTGAGCGTCGATGGTGTGGAGAGCTTTGCCGATGTGCTCGATGTGGCGAGCAGCCGCGGCGCGTCGACCCTGCTCAATTTCGGCAATGGCGACGCGATCGTTCTGCGCGGGACAGATCTTGCCGATCTTACCGCGGATGATTTCATCTTCGGCTGATCCGCCGGCCCAAACAGCAGGGTTCGGGCGGCCCTCGCCCGAACCTCTCAGGGACAGAAGTTTTCAGGGGCGGAGCTCATCGGGGACAGAACCTCTCAGGGACAGATATGCCGGCCCATGATCGCCAGTGCCACGGCCTGTTCGCGGGTCTTGGCCCCCAGCTTGCGGCGCGCATTGGCCAGGTGCATTTCGACGGTCGCGGTCGAGATCCCCAGCTGCTCGGCGATCCGGGCATTGCGCTGACCCTGTGCCAGATGCAGCAGGCAATCGGCCTCGCGCGGGGTCAGTAGGGGCTCGACCGGGCTGGCGAGCTGCGCCAGGCGCGAAATGGCAAACTGCAAGGCGAAGGCCAGCAGACGCCGTTCACTCGTCAGCAGGGCCTTGTAGCTCTCCGCCTCGATATCGGCACCCAGCGCCAGCAGGCCGATGGGGTCGTCTTGGCGCAACCGCGGCATTGGCGCATAGACCCGCGCCGGAAGTCGGTTCGCCCGGTTGCCCTCAAGACGCACGCGGAGCGCATCCGGCAGGGCCTCCAGAACATAATCGTCGTAATGGTCGAAAAAGGGATGGTCGCGCGCGGCGGCGGCACGCACGATCGGGTCATTCTCAATTTTGCCCGTATTGGCGTAGCGCTCCCATTCCTGCGGGCTCAACGTGCTGCGCATGTCAATAATGGTGCTGGATTTCGGGTCGACATGTCCCCAGGTGGCCTCGTCGAATCCGATTGCAGAGAAGGTTTTGCAGGTCGCCTCCCACGCCTCGTCTGCGGTTTCGGCGCGGCCCAGAGCCGTTGCAAGATCGATCAATTGGTTCTGCATCAAGTGCCCTCGTCGCTCCAAATTTGCCGAACGCCGCGCCTGACACCATACCCGGATTTCCGGAGGTTGTGATGCTGCTTTCGGCTCACCTAGGATTGCGCTTCAGCAATGTATTTTCAGGGTGCGGACACCGATGGGATTGCCGGCTCAACTGGCCTGGGGTGAGGTGATGGGGTCTTGGGGAGAAGTCATGGGGTATATTGGCGCGGCCCTGATCCTCGCCTCCTTCGCCATGCGCTCGATGCGTCCTTTGCGCTGGCTTGCGATCGCGTCGAACGTGGCCATGATCGGCTATGGCGTTGCGGAAGGTCTGATGCCGGTCATGCTGCTGCACATGGCGCTGCTGCCGGTCAATATCTTCCGGTTGGGCGTCGAACCGCCAAGAGAGCCGGACAGGCAGAGCTGACCCGATCCTTTCCCAGCGCCGCCAGGCGGGCTAGGCTGGGCCCGACAGGGGAGGACAGGCCATGAAGGCGGCATTCGATTTTTCAGGGGCACATGTCTGTGTGTTCGGCGGCACCAGCGGCATCAATCTGGGCATTGCCAAGGGCTTTGCCGCGGCCGGCGCGCGGGTGATGGTCGCCAGCCGCAGCCAGGACAAGGTCGATGCGGCGGTGGCGGCCCTTCAGGCCATGGGCGCCGAGGCGCGGGGCGCGGCGCTTGATGTGCGCGACGCGGCCGCGGTTGAGGCGGCCCTGGCCGACACCCATGCCGCCTGGGGCGAGATCGACGTGCTGATCTCGGGCGCGGCCGGCAATTTCCCCGCCCCCGCGATGGGGATGAGCGTGAACGCCTTCAAGGCCGTCGTCGATATCGACCTGATGGGCACCTATCACGTGATGCGGGCGGGGTTTTCGCGGCTGCGTCAGCCGGGGGCGAGCGTGATCAACATCTCTGCCCCGCAGGCCCAGCTGGCCATGCCGCTGCAGGCCCATGTCTGCGCGGCCAAGGCCGGGGTCGACCTGCTCACCCAGAGCCTGGCGCTGGAATGGGGGCCGGTCGGCATCCGCGTGAATGCCATTGTGCCCGGCCCGGTGCGCGAGACCGAGGGCATGGCCCGGCTTGCCCCGACGCCGGAGATGCAGGCCAAGGTCGACCGTTCGGTGCCGCTGCGCCGTCAGGCCGGTGCCGAGGAGATTGCGTCCGCCGCACTGTTTCTTGCCTCGGATGCGGCCTCCTATATCTCGGGCGTGCTGTTGCCTGTCGATGGCGGCTGGCTGGCCGGCGGCGTGCCGCTCGACCTCACCGCGCCTTGAGCCGGGCGCATCTGGTCGCGGTGCGGCTCAGCCAGGTGCTTTAAAGCCCGGCGCGGCGCATGCCACATTGCGGCGCCAACATCGCATCAGCGCTGGAAGCCGGGCGCGGCGGCGATTAGGGTGACCTCGCCCCGTCCTCGCCCCGTTTTGGAGATGTGTCATGACCCTCGCGCGCGGCCGCCATTTCCTGTCGATCCCCGGCCCCTCGGCGATGCCCGAGCGGGTGCTGGCGGCGATGCACAGGGACGCGCCCAACATTTATGAAGGCGAGATCATCCGGCTGACCCAGGCCGTGCTGGCGGGTCTGGCCGATGTCGCCCGCACCCGGCATTCGGCCATGATCTACATTGCCAATGGCCATGGCGCCTGGGAGGCATCCCTCGTGAACACGCTCAGCCCGGGCGATCGGGTGCTGTGCCTGGCCACGGGGCGCTTTGCGCTGGGCTGGGCGGATATGGCCGAGCGACTGGGCGCGGTTGTCGACCGGCTCGATTTCGGCTCGCAGGCCCCGGTGGCGCCGCAGGCGGTTGAAGATGCGCTGCGCGCGGCGCCGGAGACCAAGGCCGTGCTGGTTTGCCAGACCGACACCGCGACCTCGGTGCTCAACGACATTCCCGCGATCCGCGCGGCGATGGATGCGGCCGGGTCCGACGCGCTCCTGATGTCCGACAATATCGCGTCGCTGGCCTGTGACGAGTTCCACATGGATGAGTGGGGCGTCGATGTGATGGTGGCCGGCAGCCAGAAGGGGCTGATGACGCCCCCGGGGCTGGGGTTTGTCTTTGCTGGGCCGAAAGCCCGGGCCGCGCGCAAAACCGCCGCGCTCGTCACCCCCTATTGGGATTGGGAGCCTCGGATTGCGGCCGATGAGCAGTACCGCATCTTTTGCGGCACCGCGCCGACCCATCATATCTATGGGCTGGCTGCGGCGCTGGAGATGATCGCGGAGGAGGGGCTGGAACAGGTCTGGGCCCGCCACCGGCTGCTGGCGCGCGCTGTCCATGCGGCGGTCGAGGCATGGGGCCAGTCCGGGCCCTGGGCGCTCAACATTGCCGACCCTGCCGCGCGCTCGACCGCGGTGACGGTGATCCGAGCCGGGTCGGTCGATGTGCCGGCGCTGCGGCAGTTTGCCGAGCATGAGCTTGGGGTGACGCTGGGCATCGGCCTGTCGCTGGGCGATCCGGCCGCGGGCGCGCGTGAGGCGGGGGTGTTTCGCATCGGCCATATGGGGCATCTGAACCCGCCCATGTTGCTGGGCACGCTGGGCGCGATCGAAACGACGATGGCAGCACTTGGCCTGCCGCATGGGCGCGGCGGCGTCGATGCGGCCGCAGCGACGATCGCTGACGGGGTCAGTGCGATGTCGCGGGCGGCGCAATAGCAGGGGTTTGAGGCCGGAGCGCAGGTGCGGCTGCACCGACCCGACCATTCCCGACCCTTCCCGGCCGTCCTCTCCACGGCCGCCTCCGGCAGGAGTATTTTTGCCAAGAAGAAGGCGCGGGGCTCGCCTTGCCGGCGGGCGGTGCCAGGCGCAGGTCGCTGGGTTCTGAGACAGGTGGGCCTGGCGCCGCGGCGCGGTTAAAAGAAGCTTTGCGGGTCGATATCGATGCTCACCCGCACCGCGCCGGGCGGCTTGACCGCGGCGCGCCAGGCCCGCAGGGCCGGTTGCAGGACCACGCCCTTGGGTGCCTTGACCAGGAGCCGGATGCGGGTGCGGCCCCGGATCCGGCTGATCGGGGCCGGGGCGGGCCCAAACAGTTGCGCGCCCACGGCCTGGAGCGGGGCGTCGGCCCGGGCCAGCGCGCGCGCCGTCTCCATCGTGCGCACCTCATCTGGGCCCGAGACCACCACCCCGGCCATCCGCCCGAAGGGCGGCGCGCCGGCGGCATGGCGGGCGGCGGCCTCGGCCCGCCAGAAGGCCTCATCCTCGCCTGAGAGAATGGCGCGGATCACCGGATGGTCGGGCTGATGGGTCTGTATAAGCGCCGTGCCCGGCTTTTCGGCCCGCCCGGCCCGGCCGGCGACCTGGCGGATCAGCTGAAAGGTCCGCTCGGCCGCGCGCAGATCGCCGCCCATCAGCCCCAGATCTGCATCGATCGCGGCCACCAGCGTGAGCAGCGGGAAGTTGTGGCCCTTGGCGACCATCTGGGTGCCGATGATGATCTCGGCCCCGCCTGCGGCGATATCGGCGATGCGCGCCTTTATCTCGCGGGCCGAGCCGGCAAGATCGGAAGAGAGCAGCGCCACCGAGGCCTCGGGAAAGCGCGCCGCGACCTCTTCGGCGAGCCGCTCCACCCCCGGCCCGACCGGCGCCAGCCGACCCTCGGCGCCGCAATTCGGGCAGGCCTGCGGCACCGGCATGGTCTCGCCGCATTGATGGCACATCAGCACCTTGCGGAAGCGATGCTCGACCATGCGCGCATCGCAATTGCGACAGGCGATCTGATGCCCGCAGGCGCGGCATATCGTGACCGGCGCATAGCCCCGGCGGTTGAGAAAGAGAAGCGATTGTTCGCCCGCGGCCAGCCGGTCGGCCACGGCCCGTGCCACTGTCGGCGAGATCCATTCGCCGGCCGGCAGCCGTGCCGCGCGCAGATCGACCGCCTGCATGGTCGGCAGCACCGCCGCGCCGTAGCGCTTGGGCAGGTCGAGCCGCCCGTATTTGCCGGCCTCGGCATTGGCCCAGCTCTCCAGGCTGGGGGTGGCCGAGGCAAGCACCACCGCCGCACCGCACAGGCTGGCGCGCAGCACCGCCATGTCGCGGGCATGATAGAGCGCCCCATCCTCCTGTTTATAGGCGCTGTCATGCTCCTCATCGACGACGATCAGGCCGAGTTCGGGAAAGGGCAGGAACACGGCCGACCGCGCACCGACCACGAGCCGCGCCGCGCCCTGGGCAACGCCGCGCCAGACCTGGCGCCGCGCCGCCATCCCCACGCCCGAATGCCATTCGGCCGGGCGCGCGCCGAAGCGCGCCTCGATCCGGGCCAGGAAATCGACCGTCAGCGCGATCTCGGGCAAAAGCACCAGCGCCTGGCGGCCTTGGGCCAGGGTTTCGGCCACGGCTTCCAGATAGACCTCGGTCTTGCCCGAGCCCGTCACACCCTTCAGCAGGGTCGTTGCATAGCCGACGCGACGCACGCCGTCGCGCAGCGCGGCCGCGGCCGCCTCCTGGCTCTCGGTCAGCGCCTTGCCCGGATGGGCCGGGTCGGGGCGCGGTAGGGGCGGGTCGCGGGGCGCGCGGCCGGCCACCAGCGTGCCCGCGGCGATCAGCCCCTTGACCACCCCGTCCGAAACGCCGGCCTCCGCGGCAAGCTCGGCCTGGGTCAGCGCCCCGTCGCCCGCGGCGTTCAGCGCATCAAGCACCTGGGCCCGGGCCGGGGTCATCCGCGCGGGATCGGCGCCGCTCCGCCCCAGCACGCGACGGGCCGCGGGCGGCTCGGTCAGCCCCGGCGCGCGCGTGGCAAGTCGCAGCATGGCGGTCAGCGGGGTCAGCGTGTAATCGGCCGCGCGGGCAAGAAAGCCGCGCATCGCCTCGGGCATGGGCGGCAGATCCAGAACCGCGGTGATGCCGCGCAGCTTGTCATCGGCAAACCCGCCCTCGCCCGGCCCCCAGACCACGCCCAGCACCTGCCGCGGGCCAAGCGGCACCAGCACAAACGCGCCAAGGGCCACCCCGCCCGCCGGGGCCCGGTAATCCAACAGCCGGTCCACTGGTTCGACCGTCAGCACCGCGACCCGCGCGCCACAGCCCAGCCATCGCTCATCCATGGGACGGCCAGGGCGGTTCTATGGGTGGGGCGCTTGCGGTAACGTGAGTCCAGCAGAACAGGGTCGGCGCAGGACGGGAGACGCGCATGAAATTCTTCGTGGACACGGCCGATGTGGCCGAGATTTCGGATCTGGCCGCGACCGGGCTTTTGGACGGTGTCACCACCAACCCCTCGCTGATCGCCAAATCGGGACGCGACATCATCGAGGTCACGCGTGAGATCTGCGGCATCGTCGAGGGGCCGGTGAGCGCCGAGGTCACCGCAACCGATGCCGAGACGATGGTCGCCGAGGGCCGCCATCTTGCCCAGATCGCCTCCAACATCGCCGTCAAGCTGCCCCTGACATGGGACGGGCTGAAGGCGTGCCGGACGCTGACGGGCGAGGGCAAGATGGTCAATGTCACTTTATGCTTTTCGGCCGCGCAGGCGCTGTTGGCGGCAAAGGTCGGCGCCAGCTTCATCTCGCCTTTTATCGGGCGGCTCGACGATATCAATATCGATGGGCTGCAACTGATCGCCGACATCCGCCAGATCTACGACAATTTCCAGCTCAAGACCGAAATCCTCGCCGCATCCATCCGATCCACCAACCATGTATCCGAGGTTGCAAAGATCGGCGCGGATGTTGCCACGGTTCCTCCGGCGGTGCTGCGCGAGCTTGTAAAGCATCCCTTAACCGATAAGGGTTTGGAGGCGTTCTTGAGCGATTGGGCGAAGACTGGACAGAAAATCCTTTGATGCTACATACTCGTTCGAGTTGCGTGTGATTCGAGAGTGAGTACGATGATGGTGCAACCGGCCATGTCGGACGACCTAAAAACCTGGATCCTGAGAGATCCAGATGCCATCCTGGAAGACCGCGAGATCATGCGTGCGCTCATCGCCGCCGGAGGTGGAGCGATGGGACGCAACGTGGTGGATTTGCGCGGCGTGCTTGTCGACCGGCTCGAGGATCGCCTCGATCGGCTGGAGGACACGCATCGCTCGGTGATCGCGGCGGCCTATGAGAACCTCGCCGGCACCAATCAGGTGCATCGCGCGGTGCTCTCCATCCTCAAACCTTCCGATTTCCGCGCCTTTCTGGAAGCGGTCGCGCATGAGGTGACGGGGCTGCTGGCGCTCGATCTTGTGCGCATCGCCATCGAGACGCCCGGGCTTTCGGCCGGAACGCAGGTCGGGCCCGAGGGTGAGCTGCGCGGGCTGGTGGTCGCGCTCGCCCCGGGTGGGGTCGAGGCCTATATGGGGGCCGAGACCGGGGTGCCCGGCCGCGCCGTGCTCCTGCGCCAGAACGTTGCGGCCTCGGACACGGTATATGGCCGCGAGGCGCATTGGATCCGCTCCGAGGCGGTGATGAAACTCGATCTGGGGGGCGGGCGCCGTCCCGCAATGCTGCTTTTTGCGGCCGAAGACCCCAACCGGTTCAGCCCTGATCAGGGCACGGATCTTCTCAGCTTTTTCGGCGGTGTGTTTGAGAACACCTTCCGCCGATGGTTGGCGTGACGGCTGGGTCGGCAGGGGGCGCCGCATCCAACCCACATCGCGAGACCGAAGACGCCGCAGCGGGCGCTGAGGCCCCGGCATCGGGCGCCGATACGCTGCTGGTGCAGTGGCTTGAGACGCTTTCCAGCGCCCGCGGGGCCAGCGTGCACACCGTCACCGCCTATCGTCGCGATGTGCGCGGCTATCTGGCATTTCTGACCCAGCATCTGGGTCAAGTGCCCAGCGCGGCGGGTCTGGGGCAGGTCGAAGCGACCGATTTGCGGGCCTGGATGGCCGCGCGCCGCGCAAGCGGGCTGTCGCCCCGGTCGCTGGCCCGGGCGCTGTCGGCGGTGCGTGCCTTTCACCGCTGGCTGGCCGAGACCCGCGGCATCGACGCGCCCGCCGTGCAGGCGGCCCGCGCGCCGCGCATCAAGCCGCGGCTGCCGCGCCCGGTGGCCGAGGACGGGGTGCGGGCGCTGATTGCCGAGGCCGGCGCCTTTCACCCGGCCCCCTGGATTGCGGCGCGCGATGTGGCGGTGCTGACGCTGCTTTATGCCTGCGGGCTGCGCATTGCCGAGGCGCTGGCGCTGCCACGCCGGGTCCATCCACTGGGCGACAGCTTGCAGGTCATCGGCAAGGGCGGGCGCGAGCGGGCGGTGCCGGTGCTGCCCGTCGCCCGGTCGGCCATCGCGACCTATGTGGAGGCCTGCCCGCATGACCCGGGTCCGGAGGGCGCGCTGTTTCTGGGCGCGCGGGGCGGCCCGCTGAACCCGCGCCTGGTCCAAAAGGTGGTGGCCGACTGCCGCACGCGTCTGGGCCTGCCGGCGACGGCCACGCCGCATGCGCTGCGCCATTCCTTTGCCACCCATCTGCTGTCGGCCGGCGGCGATCTGCGCTCGATCCAGACCCTGCTGGGCCATGCCTCGCTCTCCAGCACGCAAATCTATACCGAGCTCGACGAGGCCCGGCTGATGGAGGTCTACGAGAAATCCCACCCCCGGGCGCGGTGAGCGGCGCGGATCAATAGGCGTCGTGTCGGCGCAGCCAGGCCATGGTCCAGGGCAGGTCGGCCTCATTGCGCCCGCCCGGCGTGAGGTCGAGCAGCTGGTAGGTCGCGTTGAGCATGTCGAGCCCGCGCGCATAGGTCGAATAGCTGTGAAACAGCGCATCGCCCCGCCGCGCAAACACGCTGATGCCGGGCGCCTCGGTGCCCGAAAACGTCCCGGTGCCGAAATTATAGGGAAGCGGCCCGGCATCGGGTGGAAAGCTCACGCCGAAATCCGCGCTGAAGCTGCCATTGCTGTCCGACACCCAGCGCAGATCCCAGCCCATGCGCGCCCGATAGGCCGCAATGGTCGCAGGCGGCGCGGTCGAGACCAGCGCAAAGGCAGTGTCCCGCGCGGCCAGATGCGCGGTCAGCCCGTTGAACCCGTCGGCCCAGAACGAACAGCTCACGCATCCCTCGGCCCAGTCGCGGCCGAACATGAAATGCTGCACGATAAGCTGGCTCTGCGCCCCGAAAAGCATGGCCAGGCTGCATGGCCCGTCCTGCGCATCGAAGCTGTAGGCCGCATCGACCCGCACCCAGGGCAGGGCACGGCGCTTTGCGGCAAGCGCCTCGCGCGCATGGGTCAGCGCCTTTTCCTCGGCCAGCAGCGCGCGCCGTGCCGCAAGCCAGTCCTTGCGCGACACGATCGCGGGGCCGGTGCTGTCGGGTGAGATTTCCATGGGGGTGCTCCTCCTCGCTCGTTTGCCCACCTTAGACGCGCCAGCCGCCCGCCTTTCGACATGCGGTGCGGCGCATGCGCGGTCGCAGGGCGCCCCCGCCCGGTGCGATTGGGATTGCCAGCCCCCGGCTTCATGCTAGGCTGACGCCAAGCAAGCAATTCGGGGAGCAAACGATGCCAGCGATTACAGTAACGGTAAACGGACGTTCAGCGAGCGGCGAGGTCGAGGGCCGCAC
>JBCBKN010000103.1:0-12593 GCA_038521775.1 Pseudomonadota bacterium
GCCGCCGTGGGCCGGCCCGAGATGATCGGCGGCGCGCATATCCGCCCAGGTGCGACCGTCATCGATGTCGGCATCAACCGCGTGCCGGCGCAAACCGAGGGGAAAACCCGCCTCGTTGGCGATGTCGATTTCGCCGCGGCGGTTGAAACCGCGAGCGCCATCACCCCGGTGCCGGGCGGCGTCGGCCCGATGACCATCGCCTGCCTGCTGGCCAACACGGTGACGGCCTGCTGCCGTGCCCTGGGTGAGGAGGAACCCGAGGGCCTGACCGCCTGAACCGGGCGGGCGTTCGGACCCACCCCGCGCGCGTTGCAAAAAGCGTCGGCCCGGGCGTGGTCAGGCCAGACCCAGACAGCGCGACAGCGGCACGGCCAGCATGATCTTCCCGGTCAGCACGGCCACCGTGTCGGGCCCGGCAAATGCCGCAAGATCGGGGTGGTGGATGTCGAGCCCGCCGGTATAGGCGCCGAAGGCCGGCAGGATGACCCGGCCCGGATCAATCACGAAGGCCGGCCGCGTCACCCGCCGCCCGCGTAGCGCGATGCTGGCCTTGGGGTGCCAATGCCCCGATACCTCGCCCCTGGCTCCGCCCACCGCGCAATGGCGAAAGCAGATCGGGCCGATCTCCACACTCTCCAGCGCCGATCCCGGCAGATCGGGCGGCACGGGATCATGGTTGCCGGTCACCCAGATCCAGCGCCGCCCGGCCATCATCACACTCAGCCGCAGCCGGGCCTCGTCGGGCAGGGCACGGTCGGCCACCGCATCGTCAAAGCTGTCGCCCAGGCAGATCACGCAAGCCGGGTCAAGCGCTGCAATCTCATCCGCAAGCCGGGAGAGCGTTTCATCGGTCTCATAGGGGGGCAGCAAACTCCCGCCCAGGCGCGCGATCCGATCGGATTTGCCCAGATGCAGATCGGCCACGCAAAGCAGCCGCTCCGCGGGCCACCAGAGCGCCCCCGAGGCGCGGGCCGACAGCCCGGTCCGACACAGCGTGAAATCATGCGCCTGCATGCGGATACAAAACGCGAACAAACGCGCCGCTTCAAGTCCCTTCTCGACCGGCAAGGCCCCTGCCGCGCGGGGGCGGGCGGGTGGGCCGCGTGGCAGGGGCCTTGCGCCCCCTCCGCCAGATCAGGCGAGCCCGGCTTCGGCCATCAGCGCCGCGGCCTCCTCCTCCAGCATCCGGTCCTCGGCCAGCCCGTGGATCGGCACCCGGCCCATCTCCATCAAAAGCGGGGCCGAGAGCGGCGTGACATGCGGCGCGTGGACATGGTCGACCCCGGTGATCCGGGCCAGCATCTCCTCGATCCGGTCGAAATCGACCAGCCCGCGCATCGCCTCGCTGCGGGTGATGCGCAGCATCAGATGATCGGGGTCGTATTTGCGCAGCGTGTCATAAAGAATGTCGGAGGAAAATGTCGCCTGCTTGCCGGTCTTGCGCTGGCCCGGCAGGTTGCGCTCCAGCAGGCCGGCGATCCGGGCTGCGGCGCGAAAGGTGCGTTTCATCACCGCATTTCCGGCCAGCCAGGTTTCCAGCCCGTCGCGCAGCCCCTGCGCCTCGACCAGCGGCGCGGCCTCCGTGACCGGGCGCAGACCCCAGATCAGCAGCGACATGTCGGTTGCCAGAAAGCCCAGCGGGTCGAGCGCGGCCTCTTCCATACGGCGCGTGACCAGGAGCCCGAGGGTCTGATGCGCGTTGCGCCCGGCAAACCCGTGCAGGGCGGTGAAGTGCCGGTCGCCGCGCGCAAAGCTTTCGACCAGCAGCCGGTCGGCCCGCGGCATGCGCGAGATGCGGGCCTGCAGCGCCAGCCAGTCGCGGATCTGGGGCTCAAAGGCCGTCCATGCCGTGGGATCGTTGAGCAGATCGAGCACCCGGTGCGACAGGCGGGTCGAGAGCGCAAGCTTCGTGCCCCCGAAAACCGCGATCTTCGGCTCGCGCCCGGGGTCGGGCACGACCTCCAGCACCATTTCGCGCAGCCCTTCATAGCGCACGACCTGGCCACCGATCAAAAACCGGTCGCCCGGGCTGAGCGAGGCGGCAAACATCTCCTCAACCTCGCCCAGCGGCGCCCCGCCCCGCCCCTTGCGCCGCACCTTCAGCGTTTCGATATCGACAATTGTGCCGATATTCATACGCAGCATGCGCGCCGCCCGCGGATCGCGAAGCTGCCAGCGCCCATCGACCCGGATCAGCCGTTGCCAGCGGTCATAGGCGCGCAGCGCATAGCCGCCGGTGGCGCAAAACTCCAGACAGGCATCGAAATCGACCCGGGTGAGCGCGCGATAGGGCCCGGCGCTGCGCACTTCGTCAAAAAGCGCATCGGCCTTGAACGGCCCGGCACAGGCGGTCAGCAGAATATGCTGGCACAAGAGATCGAGCGGCCCGTCGGCGCGCGGGTCGCCATCCAGATCATGCGCCCGCACCGCCTGCAGGGCGACCTCGCACTCGACCACCTCCAGCCGGTTGGCCGGGATCAGCATCGCCTTGGAGGGCGCATTGTAGCGATGATTGGCCCGGCCGATGCGCTGGACCAGCCGCTTGACGTTCTTTGGCGCGCCGATCTGGATGACCAGATCGACATCGCCCCAGTCGAGCCCCAGATCCAGCGAGCCGGTGCAGACCACGGCGCGCAGGCTCCCTTCGGACATCGCTGCCTCGACCCGCTGGCGCACCTCGCGCGCCAATGATCCGTGATGCAGCGCGATCGGCAGGGCATCGGCGTTCTCGGCCCAAAGCGCCTGAAAAAAAAGCTCGGCCTGGGCGCGGGTGTTGATGAAGACAAGCGTCGTGCGATGCAGGGCGATCTGGGCCATCACATCCGGCGCCGCATGGCGCCCGCCCGCCCCCGCCCAGGGCGCCGGCCGCGCGGTGCGCAGGACCGAGATGTCGGGCTCGGGCCCAGGATCGGCCATCAGCACCCGGCAGCCGCTGGGGCATGGGGCCAGAAACTCGGCCAAGGCCGGCGGGTCCTCGACCGTGGCCGACAGCCCCACCCGGCGCAGCCCCGGGGCCAGACGCGCCAGGCGCGCCAGCCCGAGCATCAGCTGGTCGCCGCGCTTGCTTTCGGCCAGCGCATGGATCTCATCCACGACCACGCGTTTCAGCGCCCCGAAGATCCGCGGCGCCTCCTCATAGCTCAAAAGCAGCGCCAGGCTTTCGGGCGTTGTCAGCAGGATATGCGGCGGGTCGGTGCGCTGGCGCGCGCGCGGCCGCCCCGGTGTCGCCCGTGCGGTCCTCGATCCGCAGGGACAGCGCCATCTCGGCCACCGGCCGCTCCAGATTGCGCCGGATGTCGGCCGCCAGCGCCTTCAATGGCGAGACATAAAGCGTGTGCAGGCCGGGCGGGGGCGCGGCCCCCAGATCGACCAGACTGGGCAGAAACCCCGCCAGGGTCTTGCCGCCGCCCGTCGGGGCGATCAGCAGCACGGACGGATCGCGCGCCTCCAACAGGGCGAGCTGATGGGGGTGGGGCGACCACCCCCGCCGATCAAACCAATCCTGAATGCGGGCCGGAAGCATGCCCGGCAAGGTAAACGCGCCCGGAGGCGCGTCAAAGATCAGTCCTCGTCGTCGATATAGAGATTGACCCAGGCGCGGTCGACAAGCTCGTTGGTCAGCTCACGCTTGCGCCCCTCATAGGCGCAGATCGACAGCGCCTGGTCGATCAGGAACGGCGCGTGATAGGCCGCAAACCCCTTCTGCGTGGTGGGGTAGAGGTCGCGCAGAAGATGGGTCAGCACCTCTTCGCTGGGCTTGAGCTTGTAATGCTTGCAGGTGCGCGCAAAGATCTTGATGAAATCGTCGCGGCTGGGCCGGTCGACCTTGATCTTGTAGTAAACGCGGCGCAACGCGGCGCCATCGAACAGCTCGGCCGGGGCGAAGTTGGTCGAAAAGATCACCAGCGTGTCGAACGGCACCTCGAATTTCTGACCCGATTGCAGCGACAGCATGTCGATGCCTTTTTCCATCGGCACGATCCAGCGGTTGATCAGCGCCATCGGCGATTGTGCCTGGCGGCCCAGATCGTCGACGATGAACACCCCGCCCGTTGATTTCATCTGCAACGGCGCCTGATAGGTCTTTGAGATCGCGTTGAAGGAGAGATCCAGCATGTCGAGCGTCAGCTCACCGCCGGTGATGACCGAGGGCCGCCGGCAGCGGATGTAGCGCGGGTCATGCCCCGGCCCGCCCAGGCGCAGCCCCTTGGTGTCGATCTCCGATTCGGTCTTGAAATGGATGACCGGGTCGTAGACCGAGATCACCTGCCCGGCGAGCTCGATCACCCGCGGCACCAGAATGCTGTCATTGAGCGCGTCGCGGATCCCGTTGGAGATCGAGGATTTCCCGTTCCCCGGCGGTCCGTAAAGCAGCATCGAGCGGCCGGAATTCACCGCCGGGCCGAGCTGGTCGAGAAGCCCGTCGGGCAGCACCAGATGGCCCATGCTCTTGACCAGCATGTCACGCGAAATTGTTGCCTTGCGGATCGACTGCGCCTCGGCAAGCCGCTCGAACTCGGCCATCGGCACCGGGAAGGGGCCGAAATATTCCGACTGTTCCAGCGCATCGAGCGCGCGCGCCTTGCCCGATTCGGTCAGCCCATAGCGCAGCTCGGACTTCACCGAGGCGTTGCGCACGCCCAGGGTTTCGATCAATCCCTGCGCCTTGCCATCCTCAAGCAGCTCATCGATCACCGGCGGCAGCACGCATAAGGCGTCCGCCATCTCGGTCGGTGTGCGCAAATTCTGCCGAAAAATGGTTTTGAGCAGAATATCGCGCTGCAAAACCGGATTGAGCCCCAGATCCTCTGCGCGTGTCGGCGCATTTGTCGCAAACTCAAGCGAGCCGAGATCGTCCATACGCGGCTTCCTCTTAAAAACACCCATATCGTCGGTTCCTTACATTCCAATTTGGTCAGAGCCGTGGCGAGCATACTGCAAAAAATGCCGCAGAATGGCCATGGTTTCCGAGCATCAGCCCTGCGATCTGCGCAATGGCAAAATCCAGGGGGTCTGAGTGCGCTCGTTTCTCTCCACGCCGCTCTTTCTTGCCCTGTTGGCCCTGGCAGTTTGGGCAGCGCTCGCCATTTTGCTGCTGGCCCCCGGGCATCTGGCAATCAGCGGGATCGAAGGCGATGTGCTGCACGCGCTGGACGGGGCGGCCCGCATCGCCGCGGGCGCGCAGCAGCATCTCGACTTTGCCACACCGCTGGGGCTGATCGCCTTTGGTCTGCCCGCCGAGCTTCTGGCCGCCGGTTTTGGCCCCGGGCGGGCGCTGGTCCTGTCCAACATCATCGTCGCGGCGCTGATCCTGCCGGCGCTGATCTGGCTGCGCATCACGCGGCTCTCTCCCCTGCTGGCAACGCTGCTGGCGCTCTGGGCGCTCTTTGAGACGACCGCGCTTGTCCATGACGATGTCACCGCGACGGTGACCATGGCGCTTTACTACAATCGCTGGTGCTGGGCGGTCTTCATCCTCATGGCGGTGGTGTTGCTGATCCCGGTGCGGGAGGGGCGACGCGCAGCGCTCGGCGACGGGCTGATCCTTGGCCTGGGGTCGGCCTTTCTGGTGCTCGTCAAGCTCACCTTCATGATCGCGCTGATCCTGCCTTTGCTGGTCTGGATCCTGTCGGCCAGGCGCTGGCGGGTGCTGGGCGTGGCCCTGGCAAGCGGCACACTCGCGCTGGCCGCAGCGACGCTCTGGTCGGGCAGCATCCTGGTCTGGCCCGCCTATCTGGCCGACCTTCTGACGGTTGCCACGTCGCAGACGCGCCCCCAGCCCGGCATGACCCTCTCCGAGGTTATGGCCGCACCCCAATACATCATGGGCAGCTTTGCGCTTGTGATCAGCATTATGGTGCTGCGCATGGCCGGGCTGAAGGCGCAGGGGCTGATGCTGCTGACCCTGATGCCGGGTATGATCTACGTCACCTATCAGAACTGGGCCAACGCCCCGGTCTGGCTGGTGGTGCTCACGCTCCTCTTGCTCGACGCGCGGCCCCGCCTGCCCGAGACCCGCCGCGCCGCCGGCATGCCGGCCCGCACCGCGCTGGGGGCCTTGACGATCGTGGCCGTGACCCAGGGCGCGCCTTATGTCGCCAATGTGGTGGCAAGCCCGTTCCGGCATCTTGCCGTCGACACCGAGAAATACTCCGACCAGATGCCGGTGCCGGGCTGGGACGATCTCTTGTTTCTGGCGCAGCGCAACGCCATTGCGATGGGCCAGGTGCCGATGGCGCCGCCGCCGCCGGACCTGTCGCTGCAGGCGAAATGGGACCTCACCGCGGTCAGCTTTCAGGGGCGGGAATTTCCGGCCTGCGCCTTCACCTCCGGGCTCTCCACCCAGATGCAGGGCCGTGCCGAAAGCCTGTCAGCGCTGCCCGATCTGACGCAGGCCAATGTGATGACGGTCGATCTGCTCAACGTGACCTGGATGTTTGCCGGCGGGCGGCCCCTGCCCGGCGGCAGCCCCTGGTATTATGGCGGCACCAAGGGCTTTGAGACCGCCGACTGGTTTGTCGTGCCGACCTGTCCGCAATCCACGCTGGTGCGGGCGCTCATTCTTGAAGAGCTGGGCCGCGCGGAGTGGGAGCTGGTCGAACGCTATGCCGACGACATTGTGGTGGTCTATGAGCGCGTGAGGTGAGGCCAGGCCGACAGCGCCTGATAGCTCAAAACCGTCAGCGCCAGGGGCAGCCCCAGGGGGAAGACCCGCTTTTCGTGCAGAGATTTCAGCCCGCTTTGCGCAGCCCAGCTTGGCGCGACGGCCCGGATGGCAAAGAGCAGCGCGACCGAGACCAGGGTGATGCCCGCGTAAAGCCACAGAACCGAGGGAAAGTCGCGCAAGGGGATGAAGAGGATGATCGCGCTTGCGAATTTGGCATCGCCCGCGCCGAACTGCCCCATCATATTGAGAATGAAGCCGATCAGCAGCGCGATCAGCGCGGGCACGTAGCGCCAGAGATAGGCCTCAAGGGTCAGCACCATCGGGCCCAGCACGATGAAGAGCCCCAAACAGGCCAGGACGACCATGTTGGGGATGGTCATGGTCTTGATGTCGGACCATGCGGCATAGAGGCAAGGTACGAGCAGCGCTGCCAGAAAGACCTTTGGCTCCATGATGAGGTCAGCTCGCCTCGGTGCTCAGCGCCTCAAGCTTGTTGATCGCCGGTTCGAAATGCCGGGGATGGGTGGCGACCGCCTCCTCCAGCAGGCCACGGCCAACCTCCTCCTTGCCCTGGCGCAAGGCGATCACGGCAAGGTTGTGGAGAAGCTGGGCCCGCTCCTCTTCGTTCATCGGGATCACCGGCAGCCGAAACTTGCCCTGCAGCCCGCGCGAAATCACCAGATTGTTCTTGGCCGAAAAAAGCTGCGGGTCATAGGTCACGGCCTCATAGAGCGCGGTTTCAGCGGCAACCAGATCCCCGCGTGACAGCTTTGAGACGCCCCAATTGTTCATCACATTCGCCGGGCGCGGGGTCAGCCGGCGGGCCGCCTCATAATACCTGTCCGAGGTCGCCCAATCGCTGCGCTGATCCGCGGCCATGGCGCGCAGCATGTTGAGCCGGTAGCTCTGCGGCAGATCGGGCAAGAGCGCGAGCTGCCCTTCCACCTGATCCCAGGCATTGGCCCGGCCCAGCGCCTCGGCATAACCGATGCGATCCTCGGTGCTGGCAAGCCCATCCTCAACGAGCAGGCGATAGACCAGCGATGCCTCGATATGCTCACCCGCCCGCGAGAGCGCCTGCGCATAACCGCGGCGAAATTCCAGCCGCTCGGGGTCCTTGGAGAGCGCGTTGCGGAAATAGGCCACCGCCTCGTCGGGGTCGGCGACGGTCAGCATTAGCTCGTTGAGGTTGGTTGCGTCGACCACGTTGACGGGATCGGACGCGTCTTCAACCTCCTCAGACTGGGGGAACTGCTCGCAGGCGACAAGCAGAACTGTCGAGATCATGAGGGCAGCAGTTGAGCGCAGCATCGGTCAATCCTCGGCCGGTTGCGTCTGATCCACCAACTGATACGTGCCGTCGCCCGTTCGCACCAGTTCGAATTGCGCCGAAACGGCATCCACATCGATCCGATCGGGCGAAACGAACTCCACCAGGGTCAAATTTCTGCGAATTTCGTCGGTCTGACCGCCATCCAGCGCAAAGGCGGTGCGCAAGGCGGCGCGGGCACCCAGAATATTGCCGCGGTTGTAACGCGCAACGCCGAGATTGTTCCATGCCATCGAGTTCTCCGGCGCGACATCGACGGCACGGATGAAGAATTTCTCCGCCTGGGCAAGCCGGCCCAGCTGCTGGCTGGCCACGCCAAGACCCAGAAGGGCATTCACCGATGACGGTTCGGTGGCCAAAGCCTCCTGAAACCGGACCAGCGCAAGCTCGACCTCACCCGCGGCGAGCAGTTTGCGGCCGACCTCGACCGGGTCGCTTTGCGGGATCGGCGGGGCGAGAAAGGGTGCCGGAGGGCCGGTATAGCGGGTTGAGAACTCCCCCGGCGGTTGTTCACAGGCGCTCACGCCAAGACCCAGACAGAGGGCCGGGGCAAGGCGGCGCAGCATGGTGCGGCCGCAAAGCTCCATCCTCCGCCAACCATGCCGTGGTTTGGCGGCGGCGCTGCCTGTCACGCGCCGCCTCTTACCATCGTCTTGTCACTGTCCACCGCCAATGGTGCGCCAAATCTCGTAGAGCGACGGGCCGATCAAAATGATCAGCAATGGCGGCACGGTGAACAGCATGGTGCCGATCGTCAGCTTGGTGGGCAGTACGTTGGCCTTTTCCTCGGCGCGCAGAACCCGCTTGTCGCGCATCTCGCTGGCATAAACCCGCAGCGCCGTGGCGACCGAGGTACCGTACATGGCCGACTGGATCAGCACCGTGGTGAAGCTGGCAATGTCGGCCACGCCGGCGCGCTCGGCCAGATCGCGCAGCACGGTCACCCGCTCCTTCCCGGCGCGGGTTTCGCTCGCCACGATCTCGAACTCCTCGGCCAGCGTCGGATGGGTGTTGCGCATCTCGTCAGAGACCCGCGTGATGGCCTGGTCGAGCGACTGGCCGGCCTCGACACAGACGAGCATCAGATCGAGCGCGTCGGGAAAGCCGTTGGTAATCTCGGTCTGTCGGGTCTGCTGGCGCCGGGTGACCCAGTAGATCGGCAGGTAATAGCCGATCACGCCCGGTATCAGGACCGAGAAGATGATGGTGGGGATCGTCGGCTCGCCCTGACGGACCAGGATGACCACGAGCCCGACGGCCAGGAAGATCATCCCCATTGCAAAGCGCGCGAAGTGGTAGGCGCTGACCGCGGATTTCGAGCGGTAGCCGGCCTGGATCAGCTTCAGCCGAACCGCCGACAGCTCTTTCTGGTTCTGCGGTTCCAGATAGCTTGAAAACCGCTCCAGACTTTTGGCGCGGCTGGTCTCAAACCGCAGGCTGGGGGTTCCGCCCACGCCCGCGGCCCCGGGTTTGGGGATCACCGGCCCCCGGGCCCGGCCGAGCTTGTCGAACGGATCGGCGCGACGCTTCAGCAGAACCGGCGCAGAGATGGTTACAAACAGAGCCCCGAACACCCCGATGGCGTAGAAGGGACCGAGCGGTCCGAAGGCGGCTTCGAGAAACAGCCAACCCTGCAGAAAGATATCGAACACGGGATCCATCGTCAGACCTTAATGTTAACCATCATACGCATGAAGAAGATATTCACGACCAGCATGATGCCGACGACGATCGCAGCCGGGGTGTAGAGCGCGGTCTGTCTGACATCATCATAGTAGTCCGGGCGGATCAGCTGCACCATGATCAGGGCAAGCACCGGAAAAGCCGACAGAAACCAGCCCGACCACCGCGCCTCGGCCGTGATGGCGCGCACCCGGCGAAACAGCTTGAAGCGCGAGCGGATCACCTTGGACAGACCGTCCAGAACCTCGGCGAGGTTGCCGCCCGACTTGGCCTGGATCGACACGGCGACCGACAGGAATTTCAGATCCTGAATATCGACCCGCAGCGCCATCTTCTCCAGCGATTCGGTCACATCCATCCCATAGGTCGCCTCATCGGCGATCAGGCCGAACTCGGTGCCGATCGGATCGGGCATCTCGGTTGCAACCACATTGATCGCCGAGGAGAAGGGATGCCCCACGCGCAGCGCGCGCACGATCAGCTCAACCGCATCGGGCAGCTGCTCCTCAAAAAGCGACGTGCGCTTCTTGGCCTTGTTGCGCAGCCAGATATAGACCGTGCCATAGCCCATCAGCACAGCCACGCCAGCCCGGATCGGCAACGCGGCCGAGCTCAGGAAGGTCAGCGCGAAAAAGACCACAACGCCGACCACCAGCATGACAAGCAGCAGCCCGCTGGGGCTGAAGGCGATATTGGCCTTGGCGGCATTGTCGTTGAGCGGCGCAAGCAGCGGGAAGCCCCCGCGCTCGGCATGCTGCTCACGCTCCTTGCGGAGCTGATTGAGCACCTCTTCGGGGTCTTCGCCCTTTTCCAGAAGATCGAGGCGGCGATTGACCTTGGATTGCAGGCGCACCGATTTGCCGAAGGCGGCGAGGTAGATGCCCTCGACCATCAACAGAACGCCAACAAAGATTGCGGCGTAGATTAAGGGTTCGGTCATGACGCGCGCTCCTCTTACGCCGAACGCCGCGGCGGCGCATAGATGCTCGCCGGCAGATCATAGCCCCATTGGCGGTAGCGGTCGGAATAGCTCGACCGAATGCCCGTGGGCATGAAGCTGCCGATCACCCGGCCATCGGCGTCAACGCCGTCGCGCTGGAACTTGAACACCTCCTGCATGGCGACGATTTCGCCTTCCATGCCGGTCACTTCCTGGATCGACACCATGCGGCGCGAACCGTCCTGAAGCCGGCTGACCTGGACGATCACATTCACCGCCGAGGTGATCTGCGTGCGCATGGCGCGCAGCGGCATCTCAAGCCCGGTCATCGCCATCATGTTCTCGATGCGGCTGATCGTGTCGCGCGGGCTGTTGGCGTGGATCGTGGTCATCGAACCGTCATGGCCGGTATTCATGGCCTGCAGCATGTCGATGACCTCGGCGCCGCGACACTCCCCCACGATAATGCGGTCCGGGCGCATACGAAGCGCGTTCTTGAGCAGATCGCGCTGGCCGACCTCGCCCTTGCCCTCGACATTGGCCGGGCGACTCTCCATCCGGCCGACATGGATCTGCTGGAGCTGAAGTTCGGCCGTATCCTCGATCGTCACGATGCGTTCGGCATTGTCGATAAAGCCCGACAGCGCGTTGAGCGTGGTCGTCTTACCCGAGCCGGTGCCGCCCGAGACAATCACATTCAGCCGCGTGGCCACGGCGGCCTGCAGATAGGCGGCCATCTCTTCCGAGAACGCGCCGAACTCCACCAGCCGGTCGATCGACAGCTTCTTTTGCGAGAATTTGCGGATCGACAGCAGCGGCCCGTCCACCGCACAGGGCGGCACCAGCGCGTTGACGCGGCTGCCATCCTGCAGACGCGCATCGACCCAGGGCTGGCTTTCATCGATCCGTCGGCCGACCGCCGAGACGATCTTGTCGATCACCCGCAGGAGGTGTTTTTCATCCTTGAACTGCGTGTCGGTCAGTTCCAGCTTGCCCGCGCGCTCAACAAACACCTGGGCATGGCCGTTGACCAGAATATCGCTGATCGTCATGTCCTTGAGCAGCGGCTCGAGCGGGCCAAGCCCGGTGACCTCATCATAAAGCTCGCTGGTGAGCTGTTCGGTTTCCGACGAGTTGAGCACAACGCCAAGCTCGCGCATGCCCTCACGCGCGATCACCGCAATCTCGCGGCGCAGATCGGTTTCCGAGACCTTATCAATCACCGACAGGTTCAGCGTTTCGAGCAGCTTGCGATGCAGGTCGATCTTCACGTCCAGCAAACGCTGCCGGCGCTTCTGGTCGCGCGTGAGCTCAGCCTCGTCCTTGGCAAGCTCGATCACCGGTGCCTTGCTGCGGATCGTCTTGACCGCCTGCGCATGCGACGTGTCGATCGACGGCGCCGGGGGGGCCGTCTCCTTTGTAAACCTCTTGAACATCGCCTTACCCCTCTCAGTCACGCATTACGCGATTGCTGCGGTCTGCGCCTCCGCCATTTCGACGAGCGAGATCGCCACCTTGCGAATTTCCTTCCGCAACGCGTTTCCGGACGCAGCCTCTGCAAGAGGCGTGCCCTGATCGCACGCGTTGATCACCGCCTTTCCACCATCAGGCAGGTAAATGTTTATGTCGATCCCAAGGCTTTCTGAAAGCCGCTTCACACGGCTCTTGCCGTTGAGATCCGCAAACCCTGGCGCGCGGTTGAGCACATATTGCACCTTTTCATAGGGCAGGTCCTCAGCCTTCAGCGCGCGAAGGAATCGCAACATATTCTGCGCGCTGCGCATGTCGACCTCAAGCACGGCAAAGAAGGTCTCGCACATTTGCAGAACATGGTCGGACCAGTGCACCAGCGCCTGGGGCATGTCGATGATCACGAAATCATACGCGCTCGACGCGATTTCGAGCAGCTTGCGCACATCCTCCGGCGCAATGATGTCGAGCGGCAGCGCATCGGAAGGCGCGGTCAGCACGGC
>JBCBKN010000104.1:0-12563 GCA_038521775.1 Pseudomonadota bacterium
GACGGCATAGCATTGGTAAAACGGGTTGGGGATGAGCACGACGGGCCTGGCGCCGGCCTTGCGCTCGGGGCAGAGCGCCACGCAGGCCGCAAACAGCCCCTCGCGGGTTCCGTTGAGGGGGAAGATCTCCTCCTCGGCCCGGGTCACGCCGAACCTGCGCGCAAGCCAGCCGGCAATGGCCGCCAGAAGGTCCGGATGCCCGTCATTGGGCGGATAGACGCTGTATCCGGCAGCATGGCGGGCCAGCACCTCACCCAAAAAGGGCGGCTGGGCATGGCGCGGCTCGCCCAGCGACATCAGAACAGGCGGCGCCCCGGGCGCAACGCGTCCCGGCGCAATGCCGTCCAACAACGCCCGCAGCCGCGGAAACGCGTATTCCGGCAGGTTCGCAAACCGCTCGGGAAACTGCATCTTCTGCCTCAAAAATCAGGTGCCTGCAGGACACTCTTCACCCCATCTATATCGCTTGCGGGTCCGGCCGGTCCAGCCCTTTGGCAGGGCTGCCCCGGATCCGGCCTGTCTGTGATGTCGCTGACACAGGCGCTGTGGCGCCGCTGCGCCACCTGTGCTGCGGGGCGCAAAGCCGAGCCTGCGCAGCGTGAGCGGTTTTCACCCCCGGCTCGGCCATGCTAGAGCGCGGCATGGCGAGCGCAGGCAACAGCAGATCAGCCCCCGGACCGGCCCGTTCCGCGATCCCCGATGCGGCCGGGGCCACACCCGCCATGGCCCAGTATCTGGAGATCAAGGCGCTGCACCCGCAGGCGCTGCTTTTCTTCCGCATGGGCGATTTCTACGAGCTTTTCTTTGCCGATGCCGAGGCCGCCTCGGCCACCCTGAGCATTGCGCTGACCAAGCGGGGCAAGCATCACGGCGCCGACATTCCCATGTGCGGTGTGCCGGTTCATGCCGCCGAGGGCTATCTGCACAAGCTGATCGCGGCGGGGCATCACGTGGCGGTGTGCGAGCAGATGGAGGATCCCGCCGCGGCCAAGAAGCGCGGCGCCAAGGCGGTGGTGCGCCGCGAGGTGGTGCGGCTCGTCACCCCCGGCACGCTGACCGAGGACAGCCTGCTTGACACCGTGCAGAGCAACCATCTTGCCGCCTGGGCCGAGATCCGCGGCGCGGGGGCGCTGGCCTGGCTCGATCTGTCCACCGGCGGGCTGGCCGTGACGCCCTGCCAGGCCGAGCGTCTGGGCCCGCTTTTGGCCCGGGTCGCGCCGGCGGAGCTGTTGCTGAGCGATGCCGCCCCGCACCCTGCTGCCGTGGCGCAGCTGACCGAGGCTGGGGGCACCGCCACTGACTGTCCGGCCTCGGCCTTTGACAGCGGCTCGGCCACGCGCCAGCTTTGTGCGCTGTTCGGCGTGGCCACGCTGGACGGGTTCGGCGCCTTCTCGCGTGCCGAGATCGCGGCCTTGGGCGCGGCGGTGCGCTATATCGAGATCACCCAGCGCGGCAAGCTGCCCCGGCTCACCCCGCCGCGGCGCGAGGCGCCGGGCAGCGTGATGGAGATCGACGCGGCGACCCGGCGCAATCTGGAGATCACGCGCAGCCTGTCAGGCGGGCGCGATGCGGCGCTACTGGGCACCATCGACCGCACGGTGACCGCCGCCGGCGCGCGGCTTTTGGAGGCGCGGCTCTCCGGGCCCTCGACCGATATCGGCAGCATTCGCGCCCGCCATGACGCGGTGGGCCATCTGGCAGAAACGGCCGGGCTGACCGACCGGCTGGGCGAGATCCTGCGGCGGGTGCCGGATATGGAGCGCGCCCTGGCCCGGGTGACGCTGGATCGGGGTGGCCCGCGCGACCTTGCCGCGCTGCGCGACGGGCTGGCCCAGGGCCAGGTGGTCGCCGATGCTTTCGCGCCGCCCACGGGCGAGGCGGATCGCGCGCCGCCGGTGCTGCTCGCCGCGGCCCGCTCAGCGCTTTTGGGCCATGACGGGCTGATCGCCGAGCTGGAGGCGGCACTGGTCGCCGAGCCCCCCTATCAGGCCCGCGATGGCGGCTTTGTCGCGGCCGGTCACAATGCGGCACTCGACGATGCACGCCGGCTGCGCGACGAAGGGCGCGGCGTGATCGCCCAATTGCAGGCGCGCTATCAGGACGAGACCGGCATTGCCGCGTTGAAAATCCGCCACAACAATGTGCTGGGCTATTTCGTCGAGACCACGGCCACGCATGCCGCGCGGATGTCGGCGGCACCGCTTTCCGAGCGGTTTCTTCACCGCCAGACCACGGCCAATCAGCTGCGCTTTACCACGCAGGAGCTTTCGGAGCTTGAGCGCAAGATCCTCAATGCCGGCGCCCGGGCCTTGGAGATCGAGCAGCAGATATTCGCAGGGCTGGTGCATCTGGTTGGCCAGGAGGCCAGCCGCATCGCCGGTGCGGCCACGGCGCTGGCCGAGATCGACCTCACCCGCGGTTTTGCAAAACTGGCGGTCGAGGAGGGCTGGACCCGGCCCGAGATGACCGAGGCGCGGCGCTTTGTAATCGAGGCCGGGCGGCACCCGGTCGTCGAGGCGGCCCTGCGCGCCAAAGGGCAGAGCTTTGTGCCCAATGGCTGTGCGCTCGACGCCGGCGCGCAGCATATCTGGTGCGTGACCGGCCCCAACATGGCCGGCAAATCGACCTTTCTGCGCCAGAACGCGCTGATTGCCGTGCTGGCCCAGGCCGGGGCCTTCGTGCCGGCCGCCCATGCCCAGATCGGCATCCTGCGCCAGCTTTTCAGCCGGGTGGGCGCGGCCGACGATCTGGCCCGCGGGCGGTCGACCTTCATGGTCGAAATGGTCGAGACTGCCGCGATTCTCAATCAGGCCGGGCCGGATGCGCTGGTCATCCTCGATGAGATCGGGCGCGGCACGGCCACCTTTGACGGGCTGGCCATCGCCTGGGCGACGCTGGAACATCTGCATGACGTGAATGGCTGCCGCGCCTTGTTTGCCACGCATTACCATGAGTTGACCTCGCTGGCCCAGCGCCTGCCAGGGCTCTCCAACGCCACGATGGCGGTGCGCGAATGGCAGGGCGAGGTTTTGTTCCTGCACGAGGTGCGCGAGGGTGCGGCCGACCGGTCCTATGGCGTGCAGGTCGCGCGGCTGGCGGGGCTTCCGGCGGCGGTTGTGGCGCGGGCCGGCGTGGTGCTCGATGAGCTTGAGCGGGGCGAGCAAAAAAGCGGCGGGCGTGCCGCGGCGACCCTGATCGACGATCTGCCCTTGTTCTCGGCGCCCTTATCGGGCGGTGTGGCCGCGCGCGAGGCTGCGCCCGAACCTTCAGCCGAACCTGCAGCCGAACACCCCATCGAGGCACGGCTGCGCGGTGTGGCGCCCGATGCGCTGAGCCCGCGCGCGGCGCTTGATCTGATCTATGAGCTGCGGGCGCTCTTGGAGGGTGAGGGCGGTTGACCATTCGCCATGCAAGCGACCCCGGCGCAGGGAACGCCGGGGCCGTTGCATTGCAAGCTATATCAGACCGGTCACCAGGTCGGGCAGGGGAGCACCCGATCGCTGCAAACCCGTCCGCACGCATTTCCGGTGCAGGGGAACCCGGATCCGCGCAATACGCCACGCCTGCAGTACAACCTAAAACCGTGTGGCGCTGACCAATCACGCGCGCCGAAATCTCAAAGCGAAACCGGGTCCCGAACCTTCGGAATGTGCCCGGTAATCCAACCGGCTCGGGACCCTGCCTTCGATGAATTGAAGATGGCGGATTCGCCGGTTTCCCGCTGTGTTCCAAAGCACAGTTGCGCAATCTCGGGCTGATTTTTGTTTCGGATAGGCTTGCCTGGGGTTTGTGGGGGGCTGTGCGTGGGGGGTCGTCTCTGGGGCCGGTGGGGCGACACCTGACGGGGCATCGGTTGCGGCTCGTCTGCGCGTCCATGCGCGGGCACCCGGGCTTTCCCGACCGCGCCGGCCCGCCAGATCCTAGGGTTTTGCAACTACACCATCAGAAAAACGCAGGACCGGCCGCGGTTGGCGGGCTGGGACCTGTCGAGCCCTGTGTATGATCGCGCGTCGTGGTGGGGAGGGGTTTAGCATGCATTACAGCATTACTTTTGCCGTGGGCCAGTCTCAGTTGATTGGCCAGACGCCGGAAGCGCCTGAACTTATGGAACTCGATCCTGGCGTGACCATCGAGGGCGTGTTCTTCAAAGGCGGCTACAAGCCGATGATCCCGTTTGCCGAAATCATGCGGCGCGAGACGGGCATCGACCAGTATGTGGTGGATGCGGCTTACGGCGGCACCTCCTTGTCGCCCCGTGACGGCGTCGATCCGGCGCTGAACTGGCATCCGACCACGCCGGGCGGGCTTTGGGAGCGTGCGCTTGCCGCGTTGCGCGACCGCATCGCGTCGCTGGAGGCCGAGGGTCATACCGTCTCGGTCGATCGGGTGGTGATCGCGCAGGGCGCGTCGGATGCCGTCGGCGCGCTCGTCGATCTCTACCCCGATGCGCTGCAGGCCTGGCTTTCGGCCATCAAGCTGGAATTTGGCGATCCCACCCCGATCTACATGCTGCAGACCGGCAATACTGCGCTTGAGGGCACCCCGGTGCAGGGGTTTCAGACCCAGATCCGCGAGGCGCAAGCGGCCGTCGCCGCGGCCAATGCGGGGGTGACGCTGGTGCCCACCGACATTGCGGCGGATGGCGTCGAGCTGCTCGATCGGATCCATTACAACAATGCCGGCGCCGCGCTTTATGGCGAGCGCATTGCCCAGACGGTGCTGGGCTATGACACCGCGCCCACCATCCGCGGCACCAATTTGGCCGATCTGCTGGGCGGCACGGTCGAATCCGAAGCGATCGTCGGGGGGCATGGCGATGACACGGTCTCGGGCTATTTTGGCGCCGATCGGATTTATGGCGGGACGGGGCGCGACATTCTGGGCGGACAGGATGGCAACGATCTGCTGAGCGGCGGGACCGGCAGCGACACGATGAATGGCGGCCCGGGCAATGACCGGCTGATCGGCGGAAGCGGTGCGGATATTCTGATCGGCGGCACCGGGGCGGATTTGCTGTCGGGCGGCGAGGGGCATGACATCCTGCTTGGCGGCACCGGCGATGACCGGATGATCGGCGCGTCGGGGCGCGACACCTTCATCGGTGGCCTGGGCGTGGATCAGGTGCTGTTCAGCCTGGCCGAGGCCGGGGTGGGGGTCGATCTGCTCGGCCAGCTTGAAAGCTTCGGCGAGGCGCTCGGCGATGCGTTCGTGAGCATCGAGAACGTGTTCGGCTCGCGCTTTGACGATGCAATTCACGGCGATGGTGCTGCAAACCTGATCTCTGGCGGCCAGGGGGATGATCAGATCACCGGGCGGGGCGGCAACGATCATCTGCGCGGCGGGCCGGGCGATGACATGCTGCGCGGGCATGACGGGGTCGACCGCCTGCATGGCGGGTCTGGCGCCGACATCTTCATCTTTGCCCAGGCCAAACACAGCGGCGCGGCGGGCAAGGACACGGTCGTCGATTTTGAGGATGGTGCGGACCTTATCCATCTGCGCCTGATGGATGCCGATGAGACCCGCGCCGGTCAGCAGAGCTTTGTCTTTGTCGGGTCCGCCGCGTTTTCGGCCAGCCCGGGCGAGCTGCGCAGCTTTGTCAACAGCCGGGGCGACACGCTGATCCAGGGCGACACGGATGGCGTGGCGGGCGCGGAGTTCCAGCTGCGGCTGCTTGGGGAATTCGCGCTGACCGCCGATGATTTCCTGTTCTGACGCATCGCGTCCGGGCGGCCCGCGGACGGGGCCTTGTGCCTCCCGCCGCATCATTGGAAGGACGCATTGGAACGCAGCGTTGGAACCGGCGGCTGTTTGGCGGCTATCTGGCGGCTAGGCGGCTATAACGTGATCGTCATCCGGTCGCGGGCAAAGCCCACGGGACCCAGGCTCTGGTCGAACTGCGCCTCGGCGGTCAACAATTCGGCATCCTGCGCGCCCGGGCTGTGATGGACGATGAGCGTCCGGGCCACCTCGGCATGCGCGCCGATGGCATGGGCCTCGGGCCAGCTTGAATGGCCCCAGCCGCGGCGTTGCGGGTACTCCTTGGGCGAGTAGGCGGCATCGATCAGCAACAGATCGGCCCGGGCGATCGCGCGGATCAGTGCGGCGTCGATGGCCGCATCGCCATGTTCATGATCGGTGACGATGCAGATGCGCTTGCCGGCGATTTCGATTTCAAACCCGACCGAGCCGCCGGGATGGTTGAGCGGCAAAAGCCCGATGCTGAACGGATCGAGGGCCATGCCATCGGGCGGGATCTGCTCGACGCTGATCGGAAAATTCCCCGGGATCATCACGGGCCAGAGCGGTGGGGAGTAGAGACGGTAGAGCGCCTCCAGCACCCGCGGGGCGGGCAGCGCGGTCCACAGACGCACCCGGCTGGCCTGCGCGATCAGCGGTGCAAAAAAGCCCAGCCCGATGAGGTGATCGAAATGCGGATGGGTGAGCAGAAGGTCGATCTCGGCCGGCGGCCCCTCTTCCATCATCGCCTCGCCCAGGGCCCGCAGCCCCGAGCCGCAATCGATGATGATGCGGTGCGCAGCGCTGCGGATCTCATAGCAGGTGGTGTCTCCGCCGAACTCCGCCGTGGCCGGTCCCGGAACCGGCAGGGAGCCGCGGCAGCCCCAGACCGTCAGCGTGACGGGGCCCGCGTTCATACCGACCCCTGGGTCACACCGGACCCGCCGTCATGCCCGCCCCGCCCATTCCCGCTGCGCCCATTCCCGCCGCGCCCATTCCCGACATGCCCATTCCTGCCGCGCCCTCATATCTGGGACTGGAGTTCGTCGAGCTCGGCCCGGGTGCGTGCAAGCTCCTGCGTGGTGCGCTCCAGCCGGGTCGTCATCACCCGAAGAAGCTCCAGCGTCATGGTCGGGAACTCGGCCAACAGACGCAAGAGACCGGAGCGGTCGACCCGCAGGGCGCGCACCGTCCCCTTGGCGCGCACCGTCGCTGTTCGCGGACTGTCGGTCAAAAGGGCCATCTCACCGACAATATCGTTCTGCCCAAGCTGTGCAACGGTGGTTTCCCGACCGCCAATGGCGATGATCACGGCCGCCTTGCCCTCCAGCAGCACGAATGCCGCGTCGCCCTCATGCCCCTGGATCATCAGCTCCTCACCATCGTGAAAGGTGCGCGCCTCGGCCATCAGCGCCAGAAGCTTGAGCTGGGCGTGATCGACACCTCGAAACAGCGGCGATGCCGACAGGATCTCGGTTTCCTGGGTGAGCATCATGATCCTCCCGTCCCGTCCCGGCGGATGTCTCCGTCTCCGCCCTTGTGCAACCGGTCCGGCCGCGACAGCGGCTCCAGCCGACCGGCGGTGATACGATAGGCGGCGTCGGCCTCGCGCAGGACATCCGACTGGCCCGAACCCATCACGATGGCGGCGTCCGGCAGATGCCGTCGGATGGCGCGGCGGATGGCCTGGCTGTCCTCGCCGCCATCATCGACGATGCCATCCAGCACCAAGAGCGCCGGTCGGCTGAGCAGCGCCCGGGCGAGCCCGAGCATCCGCCGCTGGGTGGAGGAGAGGTTGTTGCCGCCGAAGGTGACCTCGGTGCGCAGCCCCGCGCGCAGCACGAAATCATGCATGTCATGCTGGACCAGCGCATCGTCGAGCCGCGATTCCACCGGCGGCTTTGCATCGCGCCGGTCGATCCGGGGGCGGCCGCAGAGGATGTTCTCGATCAGCGGGACGCCGGGAACATACCCGTCGCTGTCAAAAAAGGTGAAGGGGCGCGCCGGGCGATAGGCTTTGCGCAGATCCGACCGGGCCGCGACCAGGCGCGCGCGCAGCCCGGCATCGTCGATCACGCCAAGCCGATGCCGCTGCGGCACGATCTGCAGACCCAGCCGGATCAGCTTGTCGCGGTCCGCCCGGCCCAGACGCCCCGCGCCGCGGCGCGCCCGCGTGACGATGCCCGAGACCTCCTCGCGCTCAGAAGGCTCGATCAGGCCGATACGGTCCAGAAGGCGGGTCCCCTCCGCAAGGCCGGCGGTCAGCTCGGTGAGAACCCGTGCCGCGGCCAGCCCGATCTCGGCGACCTCCATCTCGACGCCGGCGCTGCGCAGGGCGCGCTTGACCGCGGGGTCATGGGCAAAGCGGTGGGGCGAGATCGGGCTGTCAGGCACGCCAAAAAAGAGGTTCTCGGCAAGTGAGAAATTCTCCAGATAGCGCGACCGGTCCCAGTGTTCGACAAGGCCGTCGAGCTTGGCAAAGGCGTTTGTGTTGGCAATGGAGCTGCGCGCGGCAAGGGCCGAGCGGGCAAGCTCGGGCTCGCGCAGCGGATCGATCGAAATCGTGAGCCCCCGCGCATAAAGCTCGCGCTCAAGCCCCAAGGCCGCGAGGGTTTCGACCGCCTGGGCATCGAAGTCCGCGGCACCCTCAAGCCCGACGCGGGCGTAATCGACCCAGTCGAGATCGGGGCTTTCGGCCAATGTTCCGGTCATGCGGGCCTCCTTCACGCGCTTGGCCCAATCGGCCGGCTCGGCGCCGGAGCCCGTGTTGCCCAAAAGCCCATAGGCCACGTTCTCGCGCAGCGTGCCGCGGATCATATGCGGCGCGCGGTTGACATAGGCGATGTCGCGGGCAGCGCGGGTCAGAAGCTCCGGCCCGCCCACCGTTTCGTGCACCGTTTCGCCCGCCATCTGACCCGCCGTCTGACCCGCCGTTTCGCCCGCCGGTTCGACGCGACCGCCCGGCCCGCCAGTGCGGCGAAGGCGGATCTCGCCCGATGACGGCACCAGCAGCCCCGCGCAGAGGCGCATCAGCTCAGGCCGGCCGCTCTCCTCCTCGCCGATGATCAAGGTCAGACTGCCGGCAGGCAGGCTGAGCGCGATGTCCTGGAGGGTTTGGGCGGGCGGGTCGCCAGCCCGGATCCCGGCAAGCGTCACCGTCCGGCCATCCAGCGACACCGGCGCCAGCGGCGCCTCAAGCGGGGCGTTGCCGAATGCCTGCAGCACCGCATCGTACCGGGCCGAGATGTCCGACAGGCCCTGGTAATAGTTCAAAAGCTCGCGCCAGGGTGCCGCGATGTCCTTATATGCGGCCAGGATGGCGACGAGCGCGCCCAGATCCATGCGCCCTTCGATGACCAGATACCCGCCAAAGCCGTAAAAGAAGAATGGGGTTATGTTGTTGAAAATATTGTTCAGAAACTTGATCGCGTATTTCAAAAGAAAAATGCGGTAGCGGTAGTTGAAGTTGAAATACAGCCGCTCCGACAGCCGGGCCAGATGCCATTGCCGCGCATCGGCAAGGCGCATTTCCTCGATGCCCGTCACCGTTTCGGAAATGTCGGTCGTCATCTGGCGCACATTACGGATGCGCCGCTGCACCAGCCGCACGACAACGCGCTGAATTTTGGGAATGATATAGGCCTGCACCGGAAAGAGCACGATCGCGGCCAGGCCCAGCACCGGATCCTGCGCCACGATAAAGCCCAGATAGACAATGAGCTGTCCGCCGACATAGACCGGGGTGGCGATGATCTGGCCGGCAAATCCGCCGATCGGTTCGACCTCGGCGGTCACGACCTGCACCACCTCGCCCGGGCTGGTGCTGCGCAGCCGTTTGAGCGGCAGGCGCGAGACCCGGTCATAGATCGTAAAACGCATGCGGCGCAAAATGCGCTCGCCCGTCAGCCCCTTGGAGATGTTGATGTAGAACTTCACCCCATTATTGGCAAAGATCAGGACGATCAGCACCCCGCACAGAAGAAACAGATAGGGGAGCTGCTCGAACTCGAACCCGTAAACGTCATAGGGAAAGCTGGTGCCGCCGAGCGCCTCGTTGACGATCTCCTTGGGCACATAAAGCGTGGCCAGGATCAGCGGAAATGACAGGAACGACGCCAGAACGATCAGAAGCTGCCAGCGCCAGGAATGGTTCCAGACGAAATGCAGCAGGGTCCGTTCCAAATGCGATCACTCCTAAAGCGGGTGGGCGAGCTTAGCCATCGCGGCGCGGGCGGGCAATCGGCTTGCCTGAACGGCCGTGCGGCGCTCGGTTTTGGGTGGGTGACCCGGGTGACCAGTTCTGGGTGGGTGACCCGGGCAGCGCAATGTCCGGGATGCGGGGCGACCCGTACCGGGACCGGGTCAGCGGTCGGCATCCTCCGAGCGGAACTGCTCGGTCTGGATCCCGCTTGTGAGCAGGGGCAGGGCCTGCAGCGGACCGTCGGGCAGAGTGTCGGGCTGGTCGTAGGTGCGCTGCCCCTCCAACAGCCAGAAAAGCAGGTTGTCGCCGAACACCGCACTCTGGGTCAGCTCGACATGCTCTTCGGGCAGGAACAGAACCGAGCTCCATTTCAGCGGCGTGCGCAGGCCGATGCGATAGGCGGTGCCCTGCCGCTCGTCCAGCAGCGACGAGGCGCGCAGCACCACGCCGTCACCTTCCTCATAGCCGGTGATGAAGACCTCGCCGCTCTCGCGGTCGATCTCGGCCGTGGCCGGGGTCGGCTGGCTGCCCCCGATCACCAGATAGAGATCGAGCCCTGGCGGGAGCGCATCGACCGGCCGGTCGAGCGCTGCGTGAAGCTGCCGCGCCCGGGTCAGCGCCTCGGTCTGAAAGCCGATCGCGCGCCGCCGCCGCTCCTCGGGATCCGCCACATCGGGCATCCAGACCGCCAGCTCCTCGGCCGCCTCCGGATCGGCCAGGCCCCAGCCCATGCGCTGCCACAGCTCAGGATCGTAGATATCGGCCACCGGCTCCTGCGTGTCCGACCACAAAACCCGCTGATGCCGGTTGCGGGGCATGAGCGCATAGGTCGAGAAATGCGTGCCGATCAGCGCGGCGGAGTAATAGGGCTGCAGCGGGCCCAGCGACTTGCCGTTCACAAGGTTTTCAAGCGCCGTGATCGAGCCGGCATTGGGCGGGGCGATCAGAATGACGCTGTTGAAATGGCGCGCGCCTTCCCAGGTCAGCTCAGGCAAGGACCCGTCCTCGGGCAGGTCCTGCGTGCCATACATCAGGTAATAGCGGGTGATCAGCGTGCCCATCGAATGCGCGAGCAGATTGAACTGCACCGGCCCTTCGTGATCGTAGGTCGTGGCCGCGCGCAGCGCCACCTGCTCGGCCTTGTGGCGGACATGGGCGTCGAGATCGCGCACCAGCGTGACCAGATCGCGCCGCCAGTCATAGGCAAAGGGAAAGGAATTGGCATCGGCCGGCGGGATCGGCGTCGCCGCGGTCTGATCGGCCTGGGCCACGATCAGCGGATCCTCATGGGTTATCCAGCCGCCCAGCTGCACGGTCTCGCGCAGCTTGGCATAGACCTCGACCTCAACCGGCACGCCCAGCACTTCGGGATAGGCGCGTTGCAGCACGCCTGCGGGGCGCACGGTGTCGCGCAGATCGCGGTTTGGGATCGTTCCATCGCCAACCGGCAGGGCGATCAGCCGGTAATCCGCCGGATCGGTCGGGATCACCGACAGCCCGTCGCTGCGGCCCCAGACCTCGATGCCGGTCTCCACATCCACCAGGCGCGAGCCCAGGGTGCCTGGCAATCCGATCAGCGGCAGCCGCTCGGGCCCCTGAAGTTCGGCCGCCTGCCCATAGATCTCCTCAAGATTGGGAATGGCCTGTGTCACCCCGCATCCCACCAGCGCGGTGAGGATCAGGAGGAGGCCAGGCGATCGGTGACGCATGTCATGGACCCTTCAGCGAACGTGGCACGTTGCGGACGCTAGACCCCGAAACAGTGGCGGGCAAGACCGAAAGCCCAAGCAGGACAAGGGGCGGGCCGGGGCCTTGCCGCGGCGATCTGGCCGGCGCGGGCCGCCCGATCCCTGCCGCTTGCGCTTGACACACCGGCCCTGTCGCGCTTTTTCGGCGCCACCGCGCGCGCCGACCGGAATGGGCCGATGGACCGCGGATCAGGGTTTTGGAGAGCGCCATGCATGCCTATCGCACCCACAGCTGCGCAGGGCTCACGCGCGATGACGCCGGCGCGACGGTGCGCCTGTCGGGATGGGTGCACCGCGTGCGCGACCATGGCGGCGTGCTGTTTATCGACCTGCGCGACCATTACGGCATCACCCAGCTGATCGCCGACCCCGACAGCCCGGCCTTTGCCGCGGCCGAGGCGGTGCGCGCGGAATGGGTGATCCGCATCGACGGCGAGGTCAAGCTGCGCGATGCGACGCTGGTCAACCCCAAGATCCCCACCGGCGAGGTCGAGGTGTTCATCCGCGATCTGGAGGTTCTGTCGGCGGCCGAAGAGCTGCCGATGCCGGTCTTTGGCGAGCTTGACTACCCGGAGGAGACCCGGCTCACCTACCGGTTCCTCGATCTTCGGCGCGAGGCGCTGCACCGCAACATCATGCTGCGCTCTGCGATTATCGCGGCCTTGCGCCAGCGCATGACCGCCCAGGGCTTTACCGAATTCCAGACCCCGATCCTGACCGCCTCCAGCCCAGAGGGCGCGCGCGATTTCCTGGTGCCCTCGCGCCTGCATCCCGGCAAGGTCTATGCGCTGCCCCAGGCGCCCCAGCAGTTCAAGCAGCTCATCATGGTGGCAGGGTTCGACCGCTATTTTCAGATCGCGCCCTGTTTTCGCGAC
>JBCBKN010000105.1:0-12503 GCA_038521775.1 Pseudomonadota bacterium
GGGAAGGTCTTGTAATGGCAGGGGATCACCGTCTCGAACGCAAAGAAGGTCTTGGCCGCATAGGCCGCGCGCGCCATGTCCATCGTGAAATGCCCGCCCGCGGCCAACAGCCCGATCTGGGGCGCGTGCAGCGCCTGAAACACCGCCATATCGGCCATCACATCGGTGTCACCGGAAAAATAGATCGTCTTGCCCTCGCCCGCGATCATAAAGCCCGCCTCGGTCCCGGCATAAACCGGGCCAGACGGCCCCGCGATCGATGAGCTGTGGGTCGCACTCACCATGGTCACCGCAACCTCGCCCAGCCGCACGGTGCCGCCCTTGTTGAACCCCACGGTCGAGATCCCCTCGCTCGCCTCCCAATGCTGCATCAGATCGTAGATCCCCACTGCCGGCACGCCATGGGCCTTGGCGATGCCCGGCGCTGCGGCGGAATGATCGCCATGCCCGTGGCTGACCAGCACCGCCGTCACGCCCGCGACCGCCTCCTCGCGCCGGTCTTCGGGAAAGGCCGGATTGCCCTCCAACCACGGATCGACCAGCAGCACCTGATCGGCAATCTCGATGCGAAACCCGGCATGGCCAAGCCAGATGATCTTCATATACGCCTCCATTGCGGTGCAGGCCGCGGTTCTGGTCCCTGTTTGCGCCACTATTGACTGGTCATCACTGAGCGCCCGCCTATGGTCCCGTCAACCGGCAATGCCGAGACCGACCCGCCACCCATCAATCGCAAGGGCTATCGCAGCATGGAACCGCAAGAGGGCACGCCCGAAACCTCCGGCCTCACCACCCAGGTCGACAATTACTGCGAGCGGCTCGATGCATCCTTCTGGGCCGAGCCAGTGAACGCGATCACCAACCTGCCCTATCTGCTTGTGGCGCTCTGGATGGGCGCGCGGGCGCTCAGGGCCGGCGATGGCGGCGCCCAGCTTCTGGCCGTTCTGCTTGGCGCAATTGCGATCGGATCCTTCCTCTTTCACACAGTGGCCGAGCGCTGGGCGGGCATTGCGGATGTGCTGCCGATCCTGCTCTTCATCCTGGTCTATGTGTTCTATGCCTGCCGGCGGTTTCTGGCCCTGCCGCTTTGGGCCGCGGCGCTGGGCATGCTGGCGGTGCTGCCCTGGTCAATCGCGGTGGGCGCGGCCGTCAACGGCACCGTCGGGTCGATCAACGGGTCCGAGGCCTATCTGGGCACGCTTTTTCTCTTTTTCATTTTTGCGGCCCTTCTGGCGCGGCGCGATCCCGATACCACCCGCGGCGTGCTGATCGGCGCCGGTCTCCTGACCCTGTCGCTGACCGCGCGCTCGCTCGATCAGACCGTCTGCGGCGTCTTCCCGCTCGGCACGCATTTCTTGTGGCATCTGCTCAACTCGGCGATGTTTGCCGTGATGATCCCGGTGCTGATGGCGCGGCGCACCCCGCCGGAGACACCTTCCGGCGGCACGGCACGGGTCTGAGCCTGCCTTAAAGCCCGCCCAGAAACCGGGTGATCGCCAGGCGCGCCGCCTCCGGCTGATCGCCCAGAACGCCATGCCCGCAATCGGCAAACCGCTCAAAGGTGACCGGCGCATTGGTCAGATGCGCCACGATCTCATGGCTGAACGCAACCGGGGTGACCGGATCCTCCTCGCCCGCCATCACCAGCACCGGACAGGTCACCCGGGCCAGTGCCGCGCGGAAATCCATGCGGCCCTGCTCGTTCTGCGGCCCGTTGAAATGCAGCGCCACATCATCCTTGATGATCAACCGCGCAAACATCTCCGGCCGCGAGGTGCGGGTGTAAAGCGGCAGGCAGGCGGCATGATAGGCGCGCCGCGACTGGGCTGTGGGCGACATCCAATAGGCCTCGGCCGCATCGCGCGCCGCCGGCCCGCCGATCCGCCCAAAAGCCGCGATCATCTGGGCAAAGTCGAACTTGGCCGCGCTGCTGATCAGGATCAGCCCCGAAAGCCGGTCGGGATACATCGTGGCATAGGCCTGGGCCACAAACCCGCCGAAGGAGGCGCCGAGCACCACCGGCCGGGTGATCTCCAGTGCATCGCAAAACCCGGCCAGATCCTCGGCCCATTGGGCCAGGGTCCAGTGTTCGGCGTCGGATGCGTCGCTGCGGCCATTGCCGCGCTGATCAAGATAGATGAGCTGCGCGGCCTCGGCGACCGGCGACATGTCGGGCTTGTAGACGAAATGATCCGCCCCCGGCCCGCCATGCAGCAGGATCAGCGTGGGTTTTTCGCGCACTTGGGCGCCATCCGGCACAAGCTGCGCCCCCTCCACATCGAAATAGAGCTGCACGCCGTTCACTGAAATTCGCATGCCAGGCTTCCAGATCTGCGCCGTATCTGCGCCGTTCGGATCGCCCTGCCGCCCTCGGGGCGATCCGCGATGCCTGCGCATCGCTTGCACCACCCTAGCGGGGTCGGTAAGACACGGCGACCCAATTCTGCGAGGGCCGCATGGCGATCGACGAAGACACAGCACGGCGCGTGGCGCATTTGGCCCGCATCCGCGTGGAGGAGGCCGATCTGGCCCCGCTCGCGCAGGAGCTGTCGGGGATTCTGGGCTGGATCGAGCAGCTTCAGGAGGTCGATGTCGACGGGGTGGCGCCCATGTCGGCGGTCAACCCCATGCCGCTCAAGCGCCGGGCCGACGAGGTCACCGATGGCGGCATCCGCGACCGCGTGCTGGCCAATGCGCCGGCCACGCGTGAGGGGTTTTTCACTGTGCCCAAGGTCGTGGAATGAGCGCATCCGATGAGCTGACGGATCTGACGCTGGCCGGGGCGCGGGACGGGCTGCGCCGGGGTGCGTTCTCGGCCGTGGAGCTGGCCCGGGCCTTCAACACCGCGATCGAAAACGCCGCAGCGCTGAATGCCGTCGTGCGTCCCACACCGGAAAAGGCGCTGGGCATGGCGGCCACCGCCGATGCGCGGCTTGCTGCCGGCGATGCACCGGATCTGTGCGGCATCCCGCTGGGCATCAAGGATCTTTTCTGCACCGAGGACGTGCCCAGCCAGGCCGGCTCAAACATCCTGCATCAGTTTCGCCCACCCTATGAAAGCACGGTGACCGCCCGGCTTTGGGCCGAAGGCGCGGTGATGCTGGGCAAGCTGAACATGGATGAGTTCGCCATGGGCTCGTCCAACGAAACCTCCTGCTATGGCCCCGCAATCAACCCGTGGCGCGCCCGCGGCGCGAACCGCGACCTCACACCCGGCGGCTCGTCTGGCGGGTCGGCATCGGCGGTTGCGGCCGGCCTGTGCATTGCGGCAACCGGCACCGACACCGGCGGGTCGATCCGCCAGCCCGCGGCCTTTACCGGCATTGTGGGCGTCAAACCCACCTATGGGCGCTGTTCGCGCTGGGGGATCGTGGCCTTTGCCTCCTCGCTCGATCAGGCCGGGCCGATGACCCGCACGGTCGAGGATGCGGCGATCATGCTGCGCGCGATGTCGGGCCCCGATCCCAAGGACAGCACCTCGGCCGACATCGCGGTGCCGGATTTCACCGCGGCGCTGAGCGGCGATGTGCGGGGCAAGCGCATCGGCATCCCGCGCGAATACCGGCTTGACGGCATGCCCGAGGAGATCGACGCGCTCTGGCAGCAGGGTGCGGACATGCTGCGCGATGCGGGCGCCGAGATCGTGGACATCTCGCTGCCCCACACCAAATACGCGCTGCCGGTCTATTATGTGCTGGCGCCGGCCGAGGCCTCCTCGAACCTCGCGCGCTATGACGGGGTGCGCTATGGGCGGCGGGCCACACTCCGGCACGATGAGGGGATTGTCGATCTTTATGAGGCGAGCCGGGCCGAGGGCTTTGGACGCGAGGTCCAGCGCCGGGTGATGATCGGCGCCTATGTGCTGTCGGCGGGTTTTTACGATGCCTATTTCCGCCGGGCCCAGCGGGTGCGCAGCCTGATCCGGCGCGATTTCGACACGGTCTTTGCGGATGGGATCGATGCGATCCTGACCCCGGCCACACCGTCCGCGGCGTTCGGGATCGGCGAGATGGACGATCAGGATCCGGTCAAGATGTATCTCAACGACGTCTTTACCGTGACGGTGAACCTCGCTGGGCTGCCCGGCGTTGCGGTGCCGACGGGGCTTGGCCCGACGGGTCTGCCGCTGGGCCTGCAGGTGATCGGCCGCCCCTGGGAGGAAGGGCCGATGCTCAACGTTGCCTCGGTGCTTGAGCGCGCGGCAGGGATGACGGCGCGCGCCGCACGCTGGTGGTAAAGGCCCGGCAAGGGGTGCAAACACCCCCGGGCGGTGCGGTCACGCGCTGACCGGCCGGCCGGCGCAGCGCAGGGTTGCTGCGGCGGGAGGTCATTCGGCGATGGTTGCTCCGACGAGCCGGCACCCGGTTCCGATGCGTTAATCGCCGCGCAAAGCCATGGTCGCCGCGCAGCCCGGTTCAGACGCGCAGGTTACCTGCGCTTTTGCGGCCATCGCGGCCATCGATCAGATCAAACTCAATCGGTTGATTTTCATCCAGTCCGCGAAGACCTGCCGCCTGAACAGCCGAGATATGCACGAACACATCCTTGCCGCCATCCTCAGGCTGAATGAACCCGTAGCCTTTTTCGCTGTTGAACCACTTAACTGTACCTTTGGCCATCAGCCGATCCTTCCGTCTTGGCACCGCAACAAGGCGTTCCGGCTTCGTCGCATCGCATTCCATTCGCTGGCGGAGGACCTTCGGGTCTTCGGGTCTCAGGCATCAGACGTGCGGTTGCGTGTCGCACATGCTATCCCGAATCGCCCCCACGAACAATGCGCTCCACCCGCCGGATCGGCCATTTGAGCGCGGCCGCTTGTCTGCGGCATGTCTGGCGCCCGGGCACCAGACTGCATATAATGGGTGAAGTTCGGCAGGGGATGGCAGCAGCACTTGACGCGTGTCGTTTTGACACTTCTTGTCCTCACAGCGGGCGTGGCGCTGATCGCGCTGCTTGCACCGGCGCGCCCACGGGCCAGCGCGAAGCCCCAGCGGCGCGCACCGCTCTGGCCGCCAGATTGGGGGGAAAAGTCAATGTCGACTGGATCGTTTCGGTGGGTTGGCGTCGTGGTGCTCATCGCGTTGATCGCCGTGGTGTCGGGACAGTCGATCGGCGCCACGCTGATCGAGACGCCCTGATGGCCGCCCGCAAATTCGGCGGGCGCTACAGCCCCGACGGCTCCGACAGCCGGACAAATTCGAGCGAGGCGCCACCGGTTCAGGACCGGCCGCCAAGGCCGGTGTCCAGCGCGGCCCGCCTGCTTTACCTCGCCGCCATCCCGATGCTGATTGCCGGGGTGTTTGAGATTTTTGCCAGCGATCCGCTGGGCATTGCCGCCGAGATCGGGGCGTTTCTGCTCTTTGCCGTGGCAGCCTGGCTGATCAATGACGGGCTGCGCGCCGAGGCGGTCTACAACGCCCGCGCCGTGGCCAAGCCGCCCGCGCTGCCGCGCAAGATCCTCGGCTCGGTCGCGGCCGGCCTTGGCGTCGGCATCGGGGCGATTTTCGGCGCGGGCATGGAGCTTGTGCCGGGGCTCGGTCTGGGCGCCATTGCCATTGCCGCCGGGCTCCTGGGCTTCGGGCTCGACCCGCTGACCTCAAAAGGGCTGACCGGCCAGGACGGGCGCGATGGGCGGCGCGTGGCCGAGGCGGTCGAGCGGGCCGAGGGCATGGTTGCCGAGATGGTCCAGGCAGTGCGCAGCCTCAATGACCGGGCCCTGGAAGGCCGGGTCGAGCGGTTCGGCGCCGCCGCGCATGAGATGTTCCGCGCGGTCGAGGAGGATCCCCGCGATCTGAGCCGCGCGCGCAAGTTTCTGGGCGTCTATCTGACCGGTGCGCGCGATGCGACGGTGAAATTTGCCGAGGTCTATGCCAAGACCCGCGACGAGGCGGCCCGCACCGAGTATGAAGCGCTGCTGAAGGATCTTGAGCGGAGTTTCGAGACCCACCGCGCCGGATTGCTGGACGACAACCGTTCTGCCTTGGATGTGGAAATTGAGGTGCTGCGCAAGCGGCTCAAACAGGAAGGCCTGGCCTGAACCGGCCGCGACCCCGACAGGAGAGACAGATGGCAACCCAGGAACGGACCTCGCCGGAAAAGCTCGCGCAGGTCGCTGCCGTGCAGCTTGCCGACCCCGCGCAGGCGCTGATCACGATCGACACCGCGCCGCCGGCAGAGCGGGCCGAGATCGACGTCCGGCTCAAAGAGCTCGACATGGATGACACCCAGTCGATCATCCGCTTCGGCTCGGCCGCCCAGGAAAAGCTCACCACCATCTCCGACCAGATGCTCTCGGGCGTGCGCAACAAGGATACCGGGCCGGCCGGCTCGTCGCTGCGCGAAATGGTCACCACGCTGCGCGGGTTCGACATGGACGAGCTCGACCCCAACCGCAAGCCGAGCTGGTTTGAGCGTCTTTTCCAGCGCACCAAGCCCATTGCGATGTTTTACGCCAAGTATGAGACAGTGCAGGGCCAGATCGACAAGATCACCGACGAGCTGGAGCATCACGAGCACAAGCTTCTGATCGACATCGAGAATCTCGACCGTCTTTATGAAGAGAGCCTGAGCTTTTACCACCAGCTTGCGCTTTACATCGCGGCCGGCGAGGCCAAGATCAAAGAGCTCGACGAGGTCACGATCCCGGCCAAGGAGGCCGAGGTTCAGGCCGCGCCCGAGAATGAGGGCGTGCTGAAGGCGCAGGAGCTGCGCGACATCCGCTCGGCCCGCGACGATCTGGAACGGCGGGTGCATGACCTCAAGCTCACGCGCCAGGTCACCATGCAGTCGCTCCCCTCGATCCGGCTGGTGCAGGAGAACGACAAATCCCTGGTCACCAAGATCGATTCGACACTGGTCAACACCGTGCCGCTTTGGAAAAACCAGCTGGCCCAGGCGGTGACCATCCACCGCTCGCGCGAGGCGGCCAAGGCCTTGGGCGAGGCCAATGACCTGACCAATGAGCTGCTCACCTCAAACGCCGAGAACCTGCGGCAGGCCAATGCCGAGATCCGCACCCAGGTCGAGCGTGGCGTGTTCGATGTCGAGGCGATCAAGAAGGCCAATGCGGCGCTGATCGCAACCATCGAGGACAGCCTGCGCATTGCCGATGAGGGCAAGGCCAAGCGCGTGTCGGCCGAAACCGACCTGCAGCAGATGGAGGCTGAGCTGAAGAAAACCCTCTCGGCGGCAAAGTCCCGGGCCGACGGCATCGGCGACACCGTGGGAACAAGCGTCTGATCCGGCGCCTGGCTGAGCAGATCGGGATGCGGTGCCTCCGCTGGGCAGGTGCGGCAGTGGCGCTTGGCGTCGTCGCTGCCTGCACGGCACAGCCAAACAGCCGAGCGCCGGGCCTGCAGACCGACGATCGCAGCGGCTATGCGGAGTATGTCACGCGCAGCATTGCGGAAGGCCGGCTCCGGCTTGACCGAGATGCGCGGGATGTGCCGTTCAACGGGCGCGATCTTGCGCGGAACTTCATCAAGATCGCCCTGCGACAGGAGAGTGTGCGCGGCCAGCGCGCCGGTCCCATCCCCCTCTGGCGTTGGGAAAAGCCGATCCGGTACAGGGTGCTGGGCGAGAGTGCCACCGAACAGGACCGCGCCGAGGTCGATGCCTTCATGGCGCGGATGGCCCGGCTCAGCGGGCGCGACATTCGCCCCGGTGAGCCGGCCAATTTCGAGATCTACTTTCTCGATGCGGTCGGGCGTCGGACCGCGGCGCGCCGCCAGGCGGCGCTGCGCACCCCGCGCGGGGCCGAGCTTGCCGAGTTTCTCGACCGCGGGACCGACTGGGAGAACCCGTGCCGCGGCACCGGGCAACGCGGCGATGGCGACACCATCGAATACGTGGCCGTGCTGATCAAAGCCGAAACCGTTGACCGCCTGCGCCGGGCCTGTATTGAGGAAGAGATCGCCCAGGGCTTCGGCCTGATCAATGACGACCCCACCGTGGAGCCCTCGATCTTCAATGATCGCAACAGATTTGCGCTTTTGACCGATCACGATGCGGAGCTGGTCCGGATGCTTTACCACCCGCTGTTGCGCCCCGGCATGACCGCCGAGGCAGCCCAACCGCTTTTGCCCCGCGTGCTGGCCGATTTGGGCTATCGCGATCCCTTGCCGTCGCTGCGCACCGGGGCGGGGTCGGTTTGATCTCCATCCGCGCAATGCGGGCGGCGCTGCTTGCAGCCCCGGTCCTGCTGGGGGCCTGCGGCGTGGCCTTCACCCCGCGCAGCGCCACGATTGCCGCCGAATACGACCGCTATACCGAGGGCCTGATCGCCTCGGGGCTGTTGCGCACCGAGCGGGCGCCCTCGGACGCGCCCTTCACCGACCAGGATCTGATGCAGAATTTCGAGCGCATCGCCTTTGCGGTGGAGGCATTTCAGGACCAGCCGGCCGAGGAACGGCCGCTGCGGCGCTGGACCGGGCCGGTTCGCTACATGATGGCCAATGCCACGCGAACCGATGCCCGCCGGGTGAGCGAGCTGATGGCGCGCATCGGCGAGCTGACCGGCATGACGCTGATCGAGGACGACTCAGACTTCAATTTCCTGGTGCTGTTTTTGGACAGCGAGGAGCGTTCGGGTCTGGCGCGCAGCTACACCATCGAGGGGGCCGACACGCTGGCCAGCGCCATGCAGGTGCCGCATCGCGTCAGCCCCTGCCACGGCCATCTGGGCGGTGAGACGGCCTTTGAGATCTCCTCGGTGCTGATCGTGATCAATGACGAAACCTCGGGGCGGCTGCGCGCCTCCTGCATCGAGGAAGAGATCGTGCAGGCCCTGGGGCTGACCAATGACGACCCCGGCGTGCGCCCCTCGATGTTCAATGATGACGAGGAATTTGCCTTTATGACCCGTCATGACGAGATGCTGCTGCAAATGCTGTATCACCCGCGCCTGCAACCGGGCATGAGCGCGGATGAGGCGCGCCCGCTGCTGCCCGCGGTGCTGGCGGATGTAAAGCGGCGCAACACGGCGCTGCCGGCACGTCGCTAGCCGTGGCATCGGCGCCGATTGGCGCGGGCAAGAACCCGGTGCCAATGGCGCAAGGCAAAACCTGACGCCGCTGGCGCAGGCCCAAACCCGGCGCCGTCGGCGCAGGCCCAAACCCGGTGCCAGTGGCGCAGGCCAAACCCCGCCATGCTGCAGTCAATGTGCGAAAATCGCGCAAAGTTGTGACAACGCGGCTGTTTAGGAACATCGCGGCAACGCTATCTTGCTAAGCGGGCGCCCGGGTCTTTGGGCGAGATGAGGAACAGGAGCTGCAGCCCCATGACGCATCGCCGCCGCATTCTCTGGCCGGTTCTTGGCGCCGTTCTGTGTGCGGCAGGATGCACCCCACCGGTGGATTGGGCCGCCTATGAGCGTTTTGCCGTCGCCGAGGGGCTGCACCGGATGGAGCGCAACCCGGCCGATGCGCCCTTTACCGAGGAGGATCTGCAGCGCAATTTCCAGCATATCGCCTTTGGCGTTGAGGCGATGCTGGATCAGGAGGCCCGCGAGGTGCCGCTGCGGCGCTGGTCGGGCCCGGTGATCTATCGGGTCGAGGGCGAGGGCGTCACCCAACAGGACCGCGCCGCCATCCGCGCGTTCATGGCGCGCATGGAAACGCTGTCGGGCCTCGAAGTGCGCGAGGGGCGGAAGGGGATGAATTTCCTCATCTTTATCCTCGATCGCCGCGACCGGAGCGAGCTGACGCAGATGTTTGCGAGCCTGGATGGCAGCGGGGCCGAGTTCCTGTCCGAATTCATCGGCCAGTCCGATGACGCACATCCGTGCCGCGGCACGATCACCAGCAGCGACGAGGCCGAAATCGGGTTCGCCGCAGTGCTGATCAAGGATGAAACCGTCGGACGCCTGCGCCAAACCTGCATCGAGGAAGAGATCTCGCAATCCTTCGGCCTGACCAATGATCACCCCGAGGTGCGGCCGTCGCTGTTCAACGATGATCAGGAATTCGCGCTGCTGACCGAGCATGACGCCGCCCTGTTGCAGATGCTGTATCATCCGATCCTGCGCCCGGGGATGCGGCGCGAGGAGGCCGAGCCGCTGCTTCCCGATGTGCTGGACGATCTGCGCCGGCAGGGAAAGCTTGTGGTGCCGCCCGTTGCAGACCAGCAATCGGTGGATGCCGGGGTGAGAAACCCCGCGGCACCGCGCGGCCCGGCTGCGCCCGACGGCCGCTCCGGCACCGGCAATGCAGGCTGACGCACGGCCGCAGCGGCAATGGGGCGGCCTCCGGCGCCTTGGCCGTTTTGCGGTGTTGGCGGCATTGGGCGCGCTTGCCGGCTGCGGGCCCAACGAGGCCGCCTATTATGCCCGGCTGGAGACGGATCTGCGCGCGGCCGGGTTCATGCGGACCGACCGCGCGCCGCAGGATGCACGCTTCAGCAATGCCGATCTTGCGCAGAATTTTGAACGGATCGCGCTTTTTTCGGAATATGATCGGGCGGAGGATCGTTTTGTGCGGCGGCGAACGCCGTCGGTCCTGTCGAAATGGACCGATCCGCTGCGGATCCGGTTCATTTTCGGCGCCTCGGTCACGCCATCGCAGCGCCGGCAGGACCGTCTGGATGTCGCGACGCTGTCAACGCGCCTGTCTGCCCTGACCGGGCTTGGCATCAGCACGATCGCAGAGCCGGCCCGGACCGAAGGGGGGACAGAACTGGCCCGGGCGCCGCGCGCGAATTTTGTGCTGATCTTTGCGGATCGGACAGAGCGCGAGGAGATTGCCCGGGACATCGGCACGGCCAATCCCGGCGCGGATCCGGCCTTTATTGCCAGCCTTCGCGAGAGCCCGCCGCAGGAGATCTGCTATGTCAACACGTTCCGCGATCCCGCCCGTCCCGGCCGGATCGTGTTTGCGGTGGCGGTGATCAAATCCGAGACCCGGGGTCTGATGCGGCTCTCCTGCCTGCATGAGGAGATCAGCCAGGCGCTTGGGCTTGGCAATGATGACGCGCGGGTGCGCCCCTCGATTTTCAACGATGATGAGGAGTTTGCGCTGCTCACGGATCATGACGAGTACCTGTTGCGCACGCTTTATCATCCCGCGCTTCTCCCGGGCATGACCCAGCCCGAGGTTCGCGCAAGGCTGCCGGGGATCTTGGCCGAGTTGCGCCCGGGCGGGTGACCCTGGAGGAAAGGGGGGCGCCCGGCCCGGGCATCGAGCCCCGGCCGAGCGCCCGGTCTGGGCATCCGCCCAGCCCGGCGCCTGTGGCGGTCGCCTTTCTGCATGATCGGACGGGCACGCGCCGGCAGGTGGCACGGGGCTGGCGACGGGTTGGACAGGCCGGTTATGGCCGACCCCGCGCGCAGCGCCTGACACGCCAATGATGCGTGCGAGACCGCGTTCCGGCCGGGCCAATGGCGCTCGGGCCAGGCAGGTTAGGCGACCAGTGCGATCAGCCCGCCGGGCCTCCGTTCGATCCGCCCGGCAAGGTCAAGTTCGGTCAGCGCCTGGAGGAGGCAGGGCATCTCGGCCCGGCTTGCGCGGGCCAGATCGTCAAGACCGACCGGAGCAGGGCTGATCAGGTCGACCAGCCGCTCGACCAGCCCATCCGGCGGCGCGCTGTCCGGGGCCGGCAGCCAGGCGAGCACCGGCTCGGCAAACCCGTCGAATGACGGCATGGCCAGCGCCTCTTGCACATCCTCGGCATGGCGGATCAGCGCAGCGCCCTGCCGGATAAGCTGGTTGCACCCCTCCGCCCGCGCATCGAGCGGCGCGCCCGGCACGGCCATCACCTCGCGCCCCTGGTCGAGCGCTGCGCGCGCGGTGACCAGCGAGCCCGACCTGGCCGCCGCCTCGATCAGCACGACCCCGGCGCAGAGGCCCGAGACAATGCGGTTGCGGCGCGGGAAATGCCGCGCGGTGGCGGTCGCGCCCATCGCGGCCTCGGACAAAAGCAGCCCCTGGCAAGCAATGTCGCCGGCAAGGGCTGCATTCTCTTCGGGATAGACCCGGTCGAGCCCGCCGGCGAGCACGGCGATCGTGCCGGTCTCAAGCGCGGCCTGATGCGCGGCGGTGTCAATGCCCCGCGCCAGACCCGAGACGATGACATGGCCCGCCGCCCCAAGATCGCGGGCCAGCTGGCCTGACATTCGCAGACCCAGCGCCGATGCGTTGCGCGCGCCCACCAGTGCGGTGCAGGGGCGCGCCGCAAGCGCCGGATCGCCCAGCGCCCAGAGCAGGGGCGGCGCATCGCCAATGCGCGCCAGGGCCGCGGGATAGCCGGCAAAACCCAGGCGCAGCATTCGGGCACCGCATGCAGCGGCCGCGTCAAGCTCCGCACCCACAGCTCCGGGGTCGGCCGGCACATAGTCGCGCCGACCGCCGCGGGCGGCCAACGCCGGCAGCGCCTCGACCGCCGCTCCGGCGTTGCCATAGCGGCCGAGCAGGCGGCGAAAGCTGCCCGGCCCCACATTGCGGCTGCGCGCGAGGCGCACCCAGTCAAAGGCCTCGGCGCGGTCGACCGGCCCCGCCACGCCATGGTCGCCC
>JBCBKN010000106.1:0-12424 GCA_038521775.1 Pseudomonadota bacterium
AAGTGCCGCGCGCCAGGTCCTGCGGCTGCGTTAGATCGTGCTGAGGCCCCAAATGGCGGCGCGCAGATCGGCGATGCCAACGCCCTTTTCCGAGGAGGTGGCGATCATCTCGGGATAGGCCGCGGGGTGGCGCGCGAGATCCGCCGCGACCTGATCGGCCACGCGGGCGATCCCGCCGGGTTTGAGCTTGTCGGTCTTGGTCAGCACCACCTGAAAGCTCACAGCCGCGCTGTCCAGCAGCGTCATGATCTCGTGATCCACCGCCTTTGCGCCATGCCGGCTGTCGATCAGGAGATAGGCACGGCGCAGGCTCGGCCGTCCGGCCAGGTAGCCCTTGAGGAGCGCCTGCCAGGCCTGCACCACCGGCAGCGGCGCCTCGGCAAACCCGTAACCCGGCAGATCGACCAGAAAGAGCCGCCCGCCCAGGTCGAAATAGTTCAGCGCCTGGGTGCGGCCGGGGGTGTTGGAGGCCCGCGCCAGCCCCTTGCGGCCGGTCAGCGCGTTGATCAGGCTCGACTTGCCGACATTCGAACGGCCGGCAAAGCAGATCTCGGGCCGGTCGCCCGGCGGCACGGCGTCAAGCGCGACCACCGTCTTGACGAAATCGCAGGGCCCGGCAAAGAGCTTGCGGCCCGCCTCGGCCGCCTCCGGGTCGGCATTCGGGGCCAGCCGCGCCAGGGGGGCCTTGACCACGCGCCTAAGGGGCCAGGACCGGGTCGCCCGCGCGCAGCAGCCCCCCCTCGACCACCTGCGCATAGACGCCAAAATCGGTGTGCCGCCATTGCCGGTACAGCATCTCGGTCACCGGGCAGTCGCGAAGGCCCGAGGCAGGGCTGGCCGAGGGCGCGTTGCAGCGCCCGATCCGCTCGGTCACCCGCAGGCGGACCGCGCCGATCATGATCTCGCGGCCCACCCACTCGAACTCCTGCCAGGGGGCGAGCCCCTCCAGCCACAGATTGCCCCGGAACCGCCGCCGCTCCAACGTCAGCCCGGCCGCGTCGGAAAGCGCGCGCAGCGAGACATCGGACAGGATCGAGAGATGCGCGTCTTCGACATCGGTGAGCGCGCTGCCCGGCAGCCGCACCATGTGATAGGGGCCGGGCTGGGCCGCACCCGCCACCCGCAACGCCCAGTCGGCAAGCCCGGTCTGCCCGCTCACCGTCTCGATATCGCCCGTAAACCCGCCCTCCGGCCCCTGCAGGGTAAGGGCCGCACCCGCGCGGCTGAGCGTCGTTGCCGCCAGCGCCGGCGCATCGGCGGTCTGCACGAAATGCCGGCGCGAGATATGGGCCGGGGCCTCGGCATCCCAGATCGAGCGGCCATGGGTAAGCGCCCAGCCCCGGTCGAGCGGCATATGCCGGCCCGCCTCAAGCGCGATCTCGCTCAGCGCCTCCTCGCCCAGCCCCTTGACGGGAAAGCGGTGGATGGCCGACAGCGCCGCCATCTCAGGCGTCCTTTTTCGGTCGTCGTTTCAGACTGCGCTTCACATTGCCGAAGAAATCCACATCCACTCCCTGGCTGCGCATGATCGCGTATTGCTGCACAAAGGTCAGGATGTTGTTGGCGCACCAATAGATCACCAGGCCGGAGGCGAACTGGCCCAGCATGAACATGAAGACCCAGGGGATCCAGGAGAAGATCATCGCCTGGGTCGGATCGGTCGGCGCCGGGTTGAGCTTTTGCTGCATCCACATCGTGATCCCCATAACGATGGGAAAGACGCCGATGGAAAAGATCGACAGGAAGCTCGTTGGATCGGGCGGTGCGAAGGGAAGGATGCCAAAGAGGTTCAGCACCGAGGTCGGGTCGCGCACCGACAGATCCTCGATCCACAGGATAAACGGTGCCTGGCGGACCTCGATCGTCACAAACAGCACCTTGTAGAGCGAAAAGAAGATCGGGATCTGCAAGAGGATCGGCAGGCAGCCCGCGGCGGGGTTCACCTTCTCCTTCTTGTAAAGCGCCATCATCTCCTGCTGGAGCTTCATCCGGTCATCGCCGACCTTTTCCTTGATCTTCTCCATCTCCGGCTGAAGCTTCTTCATCTTCGACATGGAGACGTAGGATTTCCAGGCCAGCGGGAAGAGCAGCGTCTTGAAGATCAGCGTCAGGATGATGATCGACCAGCCCATATTGCCGATCTGGATGTTGAGCCAGTGCAGCACATCGAAGATCGGCCGGGTGAGGAACCAGAACCAGCCCCAATCGACCATGTAGTCAAAGCGCTCGATCCCCAGGTCGCGCTCATACTCGCGCAGAAGCTCCATCTCCTTGGCGCCCGCAAAAAGCCGTGTCTCAACCTCCTGCGTGCTGCCGGCGGGGATGGCGATGGATGGCATCCGCATCTCGGTGCGGAACTCCTGCCGGCCATTGGCCTCCAGATATTTATAGACCTGGACGAATTGCTGGCCCTTTTCAGGGATCAGCGCGCTGGCCCAGTACTTGCCGGTAAAGCCCAGCCAGCCGGTTTCGGCCGCGGTGACCTTTTCGACCTGGGCCGCCTCGGTCGAATCGGGCTCGAAATCGGCCATGCTGTCGGTGATCCAGCCGCCTTCATAGGTGTAGTTGAAGCTCACCCCATCGGCGGCCCCGATCGCGCCTTCATGCAGAATGAAAAAGCCGATCACCTCCGGCACGCCGATCTGCGCGATATAGCCAAAGGGCGCGAGCGAGATGTCGGTGGCGCCAGTGTTCTCCACGCTTTGGCGCACGGTGAACATGTAATTGTCGTCGACCGAGATCTCGCGACGGAAGACAAGCCCGGCGCCGTTTTCCCAAACCAGGGTGACGGGGCTGTCGGGCGTCAGCGCGCTGCCGCTCTCGACCGCCCACATGGTGTTGCCGTCGGGCGTGGCGATGCCGGGGTTCTGGATCGTAGGCAGCCAGCCATAGGTGGCAAGATAGGGCTGTTCGGCGCCCGAGGGCGAGAAGAGCACGACATTCTCGCTCTCCGGATCCAAAGCCACCCGGTAATCATTGAGCGCCAGATCGTCGATGCGCCCGCCTTTGAGCGAGATCGAGCCCGTGAGCCGCGGCGTTTCGACCGGCACCCTGGCGGTCTGCTCTATCGCCTCGGCACGGCGCAGCTCGGGCGAGGGCGGAATGCCCGGCAAGACCGGCGCGGGGGCGCCGGGCGCGGGTGCCAGCGGCGCATCCACCCCCGGCTGGCTGGCATCGATGGGCGGCAGATCCGTCGGCGGCTCGGGTGGGAAGATCAAAAACCAGCCAAAGATCACGACAAAGCTGAGCACTGCGGCCAGCAGCATGTTCCTGTTCTGCTCGTCCATGCGGTGCGCTCCCCCGAAAGGCAATCCGCACCGGTTCAACCGGCTGACGGCCCGAAGGTCAAGCGGATTCGGGGCGATCTTCCGGGGGGTGGGCGCCGCCCGCAAGCGCCGCAAAATCAAAGAGCGCGGGGTCGGCCAGATGTCCCGGCCGCACATTCATCAACGCGCGGAACATCACCTGGCGGCGGCCGGGGCTGCGCCGCTCCCATTCATCGAGCATCGCCTTGATTTGCATGCGCTGCAGACCGTCCTGGCTGCCGCACAGATCGCAGGGAATGATCGGATATCCCATGCCCTTGGCAAACCGGTCGCAATCGGCCTCGGCCAGAAAGGCCAGCGGGCGCAGAACCTCCAGATCCCCCTCTTCATTGCGCAGCCGCGGCGGCATGCTCGCCAGCCGCCCGCCATGAAAGAGGTTGAGAAAGAAGGTCTCCAATATGTCGTCGCGATGATGGCCCAGCACGATGGCGCGGCAGCCCTCCTCGCGCGCGATGCGATAAAGATGGCCGCGCCGCAGCCGCGAGCAGAGAGCGCAATAGGTGCGCCCGGCGGGGATCTTGTCGGTCACAATGGAATAGGTGTCGCGATACTCGATCCGGTGCGGGATCTCCATACGCTCCAGAAACGCCGGCAATACGGTGGCCGGAAAGCCCGGCTGGCCCTGGTCGAGATTGCAGGCCAGAAGGTCGACAGGCAACAGCCCGCGCCATTGCAGCTCGACCAAAGCGGCCAGCAAGGTGTAGCTGTCCTTGCCGCCCGACAGGCAGACCAGCCAGCGCCCGCCGCCCTCAAGCATGCGGTAGGTGTCGATGGCCGCGCGGGCCTCGCGCATCACCCGTTTGCGCAGCTTGCGAAACTCGGTGCTGCCGGGCGCGCCGGCCAGGAGCGGGGGCAGATCTGTGTCATCGAACATGGGGCCGTGCTATCCCCGAGCGTGCGGATCATGCAAGCACGGGTTTGCAACAGGATGTTTCTGGGTTGTGATTTTGATTATCCGACAGTTCCCAAAAAACCCCTGCGGAACTTGATCGGTAGTTACAAATTTACTGGCATTTACCAAAAAGTAACGTATACCGGTCAGGTAACCATAAGTTGCAAAGCGTTTGTGGAGGAACGTAATGCGGAGTGTTTCCCTGCTCGGGGCGGCGTTGGCTGCCCTGGCATTTTCAAGCGGTGCCAACGCGGCATCTTTCAGCAATCATGTCCAACTTGGCTGCGGGTCCTACACCCTCGCGCATACGTTGAGCGTCGATTGTTCCACGTCGTATATGGACACGTCGGAAACCGACGTGGTGTTCGGTAAAACCGGCTGGAAACTCGTCGATCTGGGTCTGGACACCGATGCGGGCGTCTGGTCCGTCGCGGGTTTTGGCTCCTATAGCGACGTCATGATGACGATCGATGGCGATGGCAGCTACATCGCCGGACTTCTCGACACCGGCTTTACCAGCGGCACCTGGAGCGGTCCGTCGGCCGATGTCGGCTTTAAGCTTTACGCGATTGAGGGCGTGTCTGACGTGCCTCTGCCCGCGGCGGGCTTCCTGATGCTCGCAGCGCTTGGCGGGCTTGGACTGGTGGCTCGGCGCCGCAAGGCCTGACCCGGCAGCATCGACATGCGGCCGCCCTATAGTCGGGCGGCCTCAGCCAGAAAACCGGGCCGTGCAGTGCCGCCGCGCGGCCTCTCTTTTTGTCGGGCAGGTGGCCTTTCCCACCGCCATTTGCGGATCGGCAGAATTCTGTTGTGCGATGGGCGCAGACGCGTCAGGGTTCGCGCGGCGTAAGCCACAGCGAGGGTCCGGGGTGGGCGTGTGAGGAGGAGCCCCGCCGTGACCACCACCCCTGGTGACAGCACCACCACAGCGCGCTTGCGGCCCGGCGAGACCTTGCGCGCCGAAATCGACTTTCTTGGGGACAATGACTGGGTCCGGGTGAACGTGGCCGAAGGGGCCAGCTATGTGTTCACGCTCGAGACCGACGGCTCGCGCATCCGGCCGTTCCTGCGCCTTTACGATGCGGTGAGCGTTCTGCGCGACAGCGATTTGGGCGGATCCTCGGCGCGGCTGACCTACACAGCTGCCGCCACCGGTCACATCTTCCTGTCCGCCGCAAGCCTCTATTCCAGCGGCGAGATCGGCGGGTATGCGCTCACCGCCTCGACCCCGCTGCGCCAGAGCGCCGACTGGGTGCCCGACGACCAAACGACGCCGCTGCTGCTCACGCCGGGTGCGGCTGTCGAAACCCGCATCGACAGCGCCGCAGACGCCGATTGGGTGGGCATGTCGGTGCAGGTCGGCGCGCAGTATCAGATCCTTTATGCGCCAGCCCTGCCGGCTCCCCAGACGGTGCTCCTCACAATCTACAATGCGCAAGGCGCGGTGATGCGCGAGCTTGAGCTGTCGGGCGCGAGGGAGGTGCGGTTCAACGCCTGGCGCGACGAGACGCATTTCGTCTCGGTTGCCGCGACAGGGGTTGAAAGCCTGGGAAACCTGTCGCTCTCGCTGGTGCAGGTCCAAAGCACGACGCGGTTGACCTACAATGCCGACAGCCATTCCGGCACCAGCGGCTCGGACATCATCCACGGTCTGGGTGGCCATGACAGCCTTGCCGGGCAAGACGGCAACGACACCATCCTTGGCGGGGCCGGGGTGGACCGCATCGATGGCGGTGCCTTTGACGATCGCCTGTTCGGGGGCGAGGGGCAGGACAGCCTGACCGGCGGCACGGGGCGCGACGGGCTTTACGGCGGCAATGGTGTGGACAGGCTTGATGGCGGCCGTGCCACCGACAGTTTGTTCGGGGGCATCGGGTCGGACATGCTGATGGGCGGCATCGGCAATGACAGCATCTTTGCGCATGAAGGGCATGACACCCTGTTCGGCGGGCCCAATGACGACACGCTGTTCGGCGGGCGGGGGAATGACACGCTCGATGGCGGGCGCGGGCGCGACACGATGACCGGCGGGTTGGGCGATGATCTCTTCATTGTCGTGAACACCGCCGACGACACCATCACCGATTTCACCCAAGGTGCGGATCAGGTTGATTTCAGCGCCGTTCCGCTTCTGGCCGATTTCGACGATGTGCTGCTTTGGGCGGGCGAGGTTTCGGGCAGTGCGGCGATCCGCATGGGCTTCGGGTCGCTGGTGTTGGAGGGCATCGGCCTCGACGCGCTGGCACCGGATGATTTCATTTTCTGAGCCCCGCCTTGGCGGCGCGCAGGCCGGTGGCTAGTGCGAGTTCCCCCGCGGCGCGCAGGCGGGCGGCGAATGCGAGTCCCGCCGCGGCGCGCAGGCCAGTGGCTAGTGCGAGTCCCGCCGCGGCGTCCGGGCCGGTGGCACCGTGTCGATGCCCGATCCGCCCCAGGGGTGACAGCGCAGGATCCGCCGCAGCGCCAGCCAGCCGCCGCGCAGGGCACCATGCCGTTCCAGCGCCTCCAGCGCATAGGCCGAACAGGTGGGGTGATAGCGGCAATGCATGCCGACCCAGGGCGACAAGACCAGCCGGTAGGCCCGGATCGGGAGCGAGAGAAGAAAGGCGGCGGGGCTCATGCGGCGCTCTCCATGCATCGGGCGGCCTTGCGTGGCCCGGCCGGTTGGGCGGTGCTCGACAGCAGCGGTCGTTTGGTGTGGGGGCGCGGGTCAACCGCCGCGCCGCACTGCGCCCGAGACTACCCCGGGTTGTGCAAACGCACCAGCGCCGCCTGCAGATCCTCAACCAGTTGGGGAAACGCCCGGGTGACGGTGCTGTCGGCGCGCCCGATCAGCACATAGTCCCATCCCGGCCTCGCAGCACTGGGCAGGACTGCCGCCGCAACCGCCCGCAGCCGCCGCTTTGCGCGGTTGCGGGTCACGGCATTGCCGACCTTGCGCGAGCAGGTATAGCCGATGCGGATTGTGGGGGAGCTGTCCTCCCGCGGCCGTGCCTGGACCAGCATTCCAGGCTGTCGCACGGCGCGCCGCCGTGCCGCTGCCAGAAAATCACGCCGTTTTTTGAGCGTCTCGATCTGCGCCATCGCTGCTCGCGGAGTTCACCCATAGGGCCAACATGCGGTTGGCGGGCTGCCTGGCAACCGGTGGGCAGCCGGTGGCCTCTCCCTCGATCAGGTTTCGCGGAGACGGCACGCCCGGTTCGGGCACATGTGAAACCGGCCGTCAGGCCGACAGTTTCTTGCGCCCCTGTGCCCGCCGCCGGTTGATGATCTTGCGGCCGTTCTTGGTGGCCATCCGAGACCGGAATCCGTGCCGGCGCTTGCGGACGAGCCGGCTGGGCTGAAATGTGCGCTTCATCGTGCGGTTCCCTGCAAGGCAGCGGCGCGGCCCGGGGCCGCGGCAAAGATATCCCAAGGCTGCGGGGAATAGTCCTGCCCCATTGCGATGTCAACCGAACCCGTGCGGGGCAGCAGCAGTGGGGCAGCGGCGGCGGGGTGGCGACTTGGCAGCGTCGGCGGGCCCACGACTGGCAACCGGCGGTTCGCCGTCGGGCACCGCCTGCGGTCACGCCGCATAAAGCGGGTGTGACAGGGCTTGCTCTGCCCCGCTCCCAAGGCATGTTACAGGCCGGGAGGGGATGGGAGGACGCATGGCCCAGGCTGATTCTCAGCGGTTTTCACTGCGCAGGCTTCTGCCGATCCTGGGGCTTGTGGCCCTTGCGGTCGCCGCCTCCCTGACCTTTGCCGATCAGCTCAGCTTCGACGCGCTGCGCGAAAACCGCGCCGCCCTGCTGGCGTTTCGCGATGCGAATGCCGTGCTGACAGCGGCGCTCTACCTGCTCATCTATGTGGCGGTCGTGGCCCTGTCGCTTCCCGGCGGGCTGGTGATGACGCTGACCGGCGGCTTTCTGTTCGGTGCGGTGCTGGCCACCGGGCTAACCGTGCTGGGCGCCACCACCGGCGCCACGCTGCTTTTCCTTGCGGCGAAAACCGGTTTTGGCGACGTGCTCCATGCCCGCCTGCAAAACCAGGCCCGCGATGGCGGGCTGTTGCAGCGCCTGGAGGCCGGGCTGCGCGAGAACGAATGGAGCATGCTTTTTCTCATCCGCCTCGTGCCGGTCGTGCCCTTTTTTGTGGCCAACCTGGCGCCGGCCTTTCTGGGCGTGGCCTGGCAACGCTACGTCATCTCCACCTTCTTTGGCATCATGCCGGGCACGGCGGTCTATGCCTGGGTCGGCGCCGGGCTGGGCGAGGTGTTCGACCGGGGCGAAACGCCCGATTTGGGCATTATTTTTTCCTGGCCTATCCTGGGACCGCTTCTGGCGCTCTGCGCGCTTGCCGCCCTGCCGATCGTGCTGCGCCGGTTGCGCGGCAAATCAACGATCTGACATGCGCAGGAGCGAGTGCGATTTGGGGGAACCGTCATGACCGAGACTGCCGATACCGGCCGGATCGACGCCGATTTGTGCATCATTGGCGCGGGCTCGGGCGGGCTTTCGGTCGCGGCCGGGGCGGCCCAAATGGGGGCCAAGGTGGTGCTGGTCGAACGCGGCAAGATGGGCGGCGACTGCCTGAACTATGGCTGCGTGCCCTCCAAGGCGCTGCTGGCCGCCGGCGCCCGCGCCCAGGCGATGCGTGGGGCAGCCCCCTTCGGCATCGCCCCGGTCGATCCGCAGATCGATTATGCCGCGGCGATGACGCATGTGCGGGAGGTGATCGCCGCCATCGCGCCCCACGATTCGGTGGAGCGGTTCGAGGGGCTTGGTGTCACCGTGATCGCCGCGCAGGGCAGCTTCGTCTCACCGACCGAGCTTGCCGCGGGATCGACGCGCATCCGGGCACGGCATTTTGTCATCGCGACCGGTTCGGCGCCCTTGCTGCCGCCGATCGCGGGGCTGGAGGATGTCCCCTACCTGACCAATGAGACGCTTTTCGATCTGCGCGACCGTCCGGACCATCTGCTGATCATCGGGGGCGGGCCGATCGGCATGGAGATGGCCCAGGCCCATGCACGGCTGGGCGCGAAGGTCACATTGGTCGAGGCCGCCCGCGCCCTGGGGCGTGAGGATCCTGACGCGGCCGCGCTGATCCTGGCGCGGCTGCGGGCCGAGGGGGTCGAGATCCTCGAGCAGACGCAGGTCTCGCGGGTCGCCCCGTCACAGGGTGGCGTTCGGATCTGGGCCGGAGACCGCGAGATCGAGGGGTCGCATCTGCTCGTCGCCGTGGGGCGCAGGCCGAACACCGAGGGGCTGGGGCTCGACGCGGCCGGCGTCAAGGCCGATGCCAAGGGCATTTTCACCAATGACGGGCTGCGCACCGCCAACCGCCGCATCTTTGCCATTGGCGATGCGACGCGGGGGCCGCAATTCACCCATCTGGCCGGCTATCACGCGGGGCTTGTGGTCCGCGCCGCGCTCTTCCGCCTGCCGGTTCGTGCCCGCCTCTCCCATATTCCGCGGGTCACCTACACCGCGCCGGAGCTCGCCCAGATCGGCCCGACCGAGGCCGAGGCCCGCCGCGCCCATGGAAATCGGCTCGAGGTCTGGCGGGTTGACTATGCCGGCAATGACCGGGCCCAGGCCACGCGCCAGACCGAGGGCTTTGCCAAGCTGCTCACCCTGCGCGGCCGGGTCATCGGCGCCACCATCGCGGGGGCCGATGCCGGCGAGGTGATCGCACCGCTGGCGCTGGCCGTGGCCAATGGCCTGAAGGTCGGCGCGCTGGCGGGGATGGTCGCACCCTACCCCACCCTGGGCGAGATCCCCAAACGGCTTGCCGGGCAGTATTATGTGCCGCGACTTTTTGAAAGCGATCTGGTCAAGCGCATTGTCCGGACGCTCGCGCGGCTGTGACCCCGCCCGCCCCGCAAATTCAGCCGCATAGAGGCCGAATTTGCCGCGCTTGCCCTTGCAGCCACCGGCGCATAGGGTCCATTCACTGAGGGACAGGCCGGAACTGGCTGGCAGGACATGCTCTTCAAGACGCTTTCGGGACGCCTTCTGGCGCTGACCGTGGCCTTCGTGATGCTGGCCGAGGTTCTGATCTTTCTGCCGTCCGTGGCCCGCTTTCGCCTCAACTACATCACCGACCGGCTGGAACGGGCCGAAATTGCCAGCCTTGCCTTGCTGGCCACACCGGACGAGATGCTCGAGCCGGATCTGAAATCCGACCTGCTTGCCAGTGCGGGCGTTCTCAATATCGTTCTGCGGCGCCCCGGCCGGCGCGAACTGGTGCTGGCCGCACCCATGCCCCCGCCCATCGAGGGCACCGTGAACCTGCAGCGCGACGGGCTCTGGACGCTGCTGCGCGATGCGGTGAGCTGTCTGTTCCTGCCCACCGACCGCGTAATCCGGGTGATCGGCACCATCGATCCCGCAAGCAACACGGCGATTGAAATCACCATGGAAGAGGGGCCGATGCGCGTCGCCATGATCCGCTTTGGCGGGCGGGTGCTGCTCTTGTCGCTGGTGATCTCGCTCAGCACCGCTCTGGCGCTCTTTCTGGCGGTGCGGATCTTCATCACCCGTCCCATGACCCGCGTGGCCGAGAACATGGCCGGGTTTCGCGACGATCCCGAGGATGCGCGGCGCATCATCCAGCCCACCGCGACCGTGCGCGAGCTTGCCGCGGCCGAAGAGGCCCTGATGGAGATGCAGTCCCGGCTGACCGGCGCGCTCAAGCAAAAAGAGCGGATGGCAGCGCTCGGTGGCGCGGTCGCCCGCATCAGCCATGATCTGCGCAATCTGCTCACCACGGCCCAGCTTCTGGCCGACCGCATCGATGCAAGCCATGATCCGGGCGTGCAGCGGGTCGCCCCGCGGCTGCTTGCCTCGCTCGACCGAGCGATCGCGCTGTGCGAGCGCACGTTGGAGTATGGCCGCACCGAGGAGCCCCTGCCGGAGCTGCGCCGCGTTGCACTGCGCGCCTTTGTCGACGATCTCGCCGACAGCGAGCTTTTGCGCGACGAAGGCTCGGTGGTCTTTGAGACCGACATCGCCTCCGAGCTGATCGTCGATGCCGATCCCGACCAGCTCTACCGTATCCTCAGCAACCTCATCCGCAATGCCCGCGAGGCAATCGAAAGCGCCGGGCGCCCGGGCCGCATTTCCGTGGGCGCCCGAAAGACCGAAACCGCCGTTGAGATCCATGTCCACGACACCGGGCCGGGCCTGCCCAGCCGCGTGCTCGACGATCTCTTCAAGCCGTTTCGCGGCAGCGCAAAGCGTGGTGGCAGCGGGCTTGGTCTGGCCATCGCCGCCGAGCTCGCCCGCGGCCATGGCGGCGCCCTCACGCTGGTTTCGAGCTCGACCGAAGGCACCCGCTTTTGCATCACCCTGCCCGACCGCGCGCCGGCCCCGTAACGGTCAACCCTTCGGCCTTTGTCCATTAACTCGCCCTTGGCCCATTAAAGCCCGCGGCCCTCAAAACGCACTTGGCGGTCAAAAGGCCCGTGGTCATTGAAAAACCCCTGATCCGCGCAAAGCCCCTACCCCAGGACCGGTCAATGGCCTGGCCGCCCCTCTGCCGGTCAATCACCCCAACGCCTCACGACCGGCCAAGTGCCACGCCGCCTCACGCCAATGGCCACATCGCCCCTCACCCGGGCCAAGCCCCTCCTCCGCCAGCCAATGACCCCGCCATCCCTCGGCCAGCCAAGGGCCGCGCCACCCCTTGGCCGACCGCGTCGCTCCGGCCTCAACCGACGGACGGGCGCGTCTCGCCGAGTTGGCGCTTGCATCCAGAATTGGGCAGGTCTACAACCCCGGCCCACGCACCCGTAGCTCAGCTGGATAGAGCACCAGACTACGAATCTGGGGGTCGGGCGTTCGAATCGCTCCGGGTGCACCATTCTTTGCTTCACTGAGTTCCAATATATCTTGATTAGATCCTGTGGCGCATGTTGGTGAAGGGCGTCAGTGTTCGTGTGGCGGACGGAACCGTTCAGCCGCAAAGCACGCAGGCCAGCTTCATTTTTCAAACCCGGCTGAAACGAGAATCTGCACCTTGTTCCGCAATCTCTGTTTCACTGACCCCACGGCTCAGTTATAGCGCGCTATGCAAAATCGTTTGGCTCCTGTTGAAGTTTCCCAAGAATTTGGACGGCTGACTGTGCGCGGCAACGACCCATACCGCCTGTACGGGGTGCGGCCTCAACCGAAAAAATATACGCTCCCGCTGCGCAACCACACCCTGTCTGAGGCTCAGGAAA
>JBCBKN010000107.1:0-12392 GCA_038521775.1 Pseudomonadota bacterium
CGGAACTTTCCGTTCGGATCCCACCATTCCGCGGCCATGGCCTCGAATTTCGCAATTTCCGATGCATCAACCGTCACACTCATTTCATCTGACCTTCCGCAAAGGGTGGATTTTCGCGCTCTGCGCAATATGACATAGTGCTTAGATGCGTGAGCACGTGACACAAAATGGCGCAGGGCCGCGGCGGGGGCTGTACCCGCCGACCGAGCCCTACAGAATGCATCTGCTCGAGGTGTCGGGCGGACACACTTTGTATGTCGAAGAGTGTGGAAATCCCCGCGGGGCGCCGGTCGTGGTGCTGCATGGCGGGCCGGGGGGCGGCTGCTCGCCCGGGATGCGCCGGTTCTTTGACCCCGCCCATTACCGCATCATCCTTTTTGACCAGCGTGGCTGCGGCCGCTCGCGCCCCCATGCCTCGGTCAAGCACAATACAACTTGGGATCTGGTTGAGGATATCGAGGCGATCCGCGAGAAGCTCGATCTCAGCCGCTGGATCGTCTTCGGCGGGTCCTGGGGTGCCGCGCTGGGGCTGATCTATGCCCAGGCCCATCCCGAACGCGTGCAGGCGCTGGTGCTGCGCGGCATCTTCCTGATGAGCCAGGCCGAGCTCGACTGGTTTTATGGCGGGGCGGCCGGCGCGTTCTGGCCCGAGCGCTGGGACCGGTTCGTGCGGCTGATCCCCGAGGCCGAGCGCGGCGACATGATCGGGGCCTATCACAAGCGCCTCTTCGGCCCCTCCTATGACGAGCAGATCCGGTTCGCGCGGGCCTGGGTCTCCTGGGAAAGCGGGCTTGCCGCGCTCGATCCCGGGCCGGGCGCGTCGCGCTCGGGCAGTGCCGAGTATGCCAGGGCCTTTGCCCGGCTCGAGGCGCATTACTTCGTCAATCGCGGCTTTCTCGCCGAGGACGGTCAGATCCTGGCCCAGATGGACCGGATCGCGCAGATCCCCGGATATATCGTGCAGGGGCGCTATGATCTCATCTGCCCGCCCAAATCGGCCTGGGCGCTGCACAAGGCCTGGCCGCGCTCGGAGATCTCGATTGTGATGGGCGCGGGCCATGCGCTCTCCGAGCCCGGGATCTCGGCCGAGCTTGTCACCGTGATGGACCGGCTGCGCGACTGACGCGGACCGTCGCCATCGGCACGGCTTGGGCCTCAGAGGCAGCGGCGGGTCAGCTCAGCTGCGCGATCAAGCGGTCGACGAACGCCGCACCCGCCTCGAATTGTGCCGTGGTGATGTATTCGTCGGGCTGATGGGCCTGATGGATCGAGCCCGGCCCGATCACGCAGACCGAATAGCCCGAGCGCTGGAAATTGCCCGCCTCGGTTCCGTAGGAAACCGCATGGGGCGCATTGTCGCCGGTGAGCTGCCGCGCCAGCGCCTCTGCCGCCCCGCCCGCCTCATGCCGCAGGCCAGGCGCGTTGAACGGGGTTTGCACATCGATGCCGGTGTCGGGATGCACCGCCTGCATCTGGTCGGCAAGCTCGGCGCAATAGGCCTGGTAGCGGTCGAGCCAGCTCTGCGGATCTTCGGTCGGCAGCACCCGGATGTCGGAGACGAACCGGCAATCCTTGGCGGTGATGTTGCCGGCCGTGCCGCCCTTGATGATGCCGTTATGCAGTGTCGTGCAGGGCGGGTCGAACAGCGCACCCGGCGCGTCCTCGCCCAGGGCACGCGCCGCGGCCAGGTTCTCGGCAAGCCGGTCTGCGTGCCAGGTGATCAGCTTGGCGGCATGGGTGATGGCCGAAACGCCGACATGCACGCGGCTGGAATGCACCTCATAGCCCCGCACATGGGTGCGCAGGCCCAGCCCGGCCTTGTGCTGGGTCACCACCTGCATCATCGACGGCTCGCCGACAAAAACCGTCTCGGCCGGGGGCAGATGCGCCTGCATCTCGGCGATCATGTCGCCCACGCCCAGATGCCCGACCTCCTCGTCATAGGAAAGCGCGATCTGGATCGGCCGATGTAGCCCAGCGGCCTGCATGCGCGGCACCGCGGCCAGAACCAACGCCACGAAGCCCTTCATGTCGACCGCCCCGCGGCCAAAGAGCTTGCCGTCCTCCTCGACCAGCGTCCACGGGTCGCGCGACCAGGCCTGCCCGTCGACCGGCACGACATCGGTATGGCCCGACAGAACCACCCCGCCCGGCACCGCGGGGCCGATCATGGCGTAGATATTGGCCTTCTTGCCATCGGCGCTGGCCACGCGGTGGCTTTCCACCCCCAGCCCGGCCAGATAGCCCTCCACAAACTCCACCAGCTCCAGATTGCTGTCGCGCGAAACGGTGGGAAAGGCGACCAGATGGGCGAGCATCTCGCGCGCGCTCAGGGCATGTGTCATTTCAGCGATCCTTGTCTTCGGCACGCCAGCCTAACCCCTGGGCAGGCGCGTGGGAACGTCTTGCACGGGCGCGGCCTTGCTGCGGGCGGCCCGCGCGATCTGGGCCTCGCGCCAGAAGACAAAGGCGCCGGAGCCTGCGATCAGCGCCGCCCCCAGCCAGACCCACGGGCCCGGCAGCTCGGCAAAGATCAGCCAGCCCCACAGGATGGCCAGCGGCAGGGCGATGTATTCGAAGGGAGCGACCAGCGCCGCGTCGCCCAGCCGGTAGGCCTGGGAGAGGGTGTAGGCCACGATCGCCGAGAGACAGCCGATCAGCGCCAGCAGCGCCGTCGCCTCGGCCTCGGGCCACACCCAGGCGCGCAGCAGGAATTGCAGGCTGGGGTTGTCGAGGTTCTCGGCAAACCGCCCGTCGCCGGCCACCGCCCAGAAGAGCGCGCCCATGGCCAGAAAGCTGATCTGGATGTGGATGGCCAGCACCGAGGCGGGCGCTGAGGCGGCCAGATGACGGGTCAGGATCTGCACCCCCGCATAGGCAAGGGCCGCCACAACCGGCAAAAGCAGGATCAGCCGGTCGGGCACCTCCTGCGCCGCGGCACCCGGGCGCAGCATGGCAATCACCCCGACCAGCCCGACGAGCACCGCGATCAGCCGGCGCGGCCCCACACGCTCGCCCAGAAACGGCACGGCCAGAAGCGTGATGAAAAGCGGGGCTGCAAAAAACAGCGCCGTCGCATCGGCCAGAGGCAGCGCTGCGAGCGCGGCAAAATAGGTCAGGTTTGCCGCCACAAGCAACAGACCGCGCAGGGCCAGCAAGCCCGACTGGCCGGTGCGCAGCGCCCGCAAGCCGCCCTCGAATTGCAGGATCACCATGCTGAAGGCAATGCCGATGGCCGAGCGCACGAATACGATCTGGTGCAGCGGCAGATCCGAAGACAGATGCTTGATCAGCATGTCGTTCACGCTGATGCAGATCACCCCCACCAGAATGCACAGGACCGCGACCAGCGGCCGTTGCGGGTGCACACGGGTTGAACCCGGCACTGCTCTGCTCCTCCCCACTCCGTGACCCGGGCACAGCTTGTCTGGCCATGGCCCGCGCTCTAGGCTCCTTGCCACACTCACGCCTTGGAGGCCATTGCCATATGCGACGTCTCGCCCAGCTTCTTTGTGCCGTTCTCCTGCTTCCTCTGAGCGTGGCCGCCGACGACCCCGAGTTTGATCCGGCGTTCGGCCAGGAGGTGGATCTGGAGCTGGTGCTTCTGGCCGATGCGACAGGCTCCATCGACACCGCCGAGATCCTGTTCCAGCGCGAGGGCTATGCGCGTGCGATCACCGATCCCTCGGTGATCCGGGCGATCGAAAGCGGGCTTCTGGGCCGGGTGGCCCTGGCCTATGTGGAATGGGGCGATGATCGCTCGCAGGACATCGTGGCCAATTGGGCCGTGGTGTCCGACGCCGCCGAGGCGGCAGCCTTTGCCGAGGCGCTGATGGCGCCGCCGCGGCGGGCCTATGGCCGCAATGCCATCGGCTCGGCGCTGCTGTTTGCCAAGGGCATGATCGAGGCCAACGAGTTTGATGGGCTGCGCCGGGTCATCGATTTCTCCGCCGACAGCGCCAATAACTGGTACGGCCCGCCGATCGAAACCGCCCGGGCCGAGGTGCTGGCCGCGGGCATCACCATCAACGGGCTGGCGGTGCTCTGTCGGAGCTGTTCGGGCCGGCCGGTCTCCTATGATCTTGAGGCGGCCTTTGCCGAGCGTATTGTCGGCGGGCCCGGCGCCTTTGTGATCACGGCCGACAGCGCCGAGACCTTTGCCGATGCGGTGCGCCGCAAGCTGATCCTGGAAATCTCCGGCATGGAGGCGCGCGACTACGCGGCGCGCTGAACCGGGCCGCCGCGCCATTCCTCTGGCCCTTCCCGGCCGGCCGATCTAGCATGCGCAAAAACGGGAGGAGCCGATGCAATCGCATCATTGCCTGATCGGTGGACGCTGGGTGCCCGCGCAGGACGGGCGCGAGATCGACATGCTCTGCCCCTCCGACGGCCAGGCCTTTGCCCGCATCGCCGCGGGCGGTCCGGCCGAGATCGACGCGGCCATCGCTGCCGGCCATGCCGCGCGCAACGGCGCCTGGGGCCGGCTTTCGGCCACCGAGCGCGGGCGGCTGCTGAGCACGCTTGGCACGTTGGTTGCGCGCAATGCCGAGACGCTGGCCGCAACCGAGGCGCGCGACACCGGCAAGCCGCTGAGCCAGGCCCGGGCCGACATAACCGCCGCTGCGCGCTATTTCGAATTCTATGGCGGGGCGGCCGACAAGATCCATGGCGACACCCTGCCCTTCCTGCAGGGCTATTCGGTGATGACCCTGCATGAGCCCTTCGGGGTCACCGGCCATATCATCCCGTGGAACTACCCCTCCCAGATGGTCGGGCGCACTGTGGCCGCCGCCCTGGCCATGGGAAATGCCGTGGTGCTCAAACCGGCCGAGGAGGCCTGCCTGGCGCCGCTGGCCATCGCTGCCCTGGCACAGGAAGCGGGCTTTCCCGACGGCGCGCTCAATGTCGTGACCGGGACCGGCGCCGACGCGGGGGCTGCACTGGCCGGGCATCCCGGCATCGGGTTTCTCTCCTTCACCGGCTCGCCCGAGACCGGCACGCTGGTTCAGGCCGCGGCCGCGCGCAACCATATCGGCTGCACGCTGGAGCTGGGCGGCAAATCTCCGCAGATCCTCTTTGAGGATGCCGATATCGATGCGGCCCTGCCGGTGCTGGTGGCCGCCATCGTGCAAAATGGCGGGCAGACCTGTTCGGCCGGGGCCCGCGCGCTCATCCAGCGCGGCATCTATGACGAGGTGGTCGCGGCGCTGGCCGCCCGGTTCGAGACCCTGACCGCCGCACCCCATGATGCCGATGCCGATCTGGGTGCGCTGATCTCGGCCCGACAGCGCGACCGGGTTGCGCGGTATCTGGACAACGCGACCGCCCCCTGTCTGGCCCGCGGGCGCATTGCCCAGGACGCGCCATCGGGCGGGTTCTATATCGCACCCGCGCTTTTTGGCCCGGTGCCCGAGACCGATCCGCTGGCCCAGGAGGAGGTGTTCGGCCCGGTGCTGAGCTGCCTGCCCTTTAAGGGTGAGGCCGAGGCCGTGCGGATCGCCAATGGCACGCCCTATGGTCTGGTTGCTGGGATCTGGACCGCCGACGGGGCGCGTCAGATGCGGATGGCCCGGGCCGTGCGCGCCGGCCAGGTCTTTATCAACGGTTACGGCGCCGGGGGCGGGATCGAGCTGCCCTTCGGCGGCACCGGGCGGTCCGGCCATGGCCGCGAGAAGGGCTTCATCGCCCTTGAAGACTTCGCACAGCTCAAAACGGTTGTTCTGAAACATGGCTGACGCGCATCCGGGACGGTGGTCGCGGCCGGTCTAAAAAAACGGGAGAGGGATCCATGCGGCTTGAGGGAAAGACAGCGCTGGTCACGGGGGCCGCGTCGGGCTTTGGGCGCGGCATTGCCGAGCGGTTTGCGCAGGAAGGGGCACAGGTCGCGGTCCTTGACATCAACGCCCCGGGGGCCGAGACGGTTGCCGCCTCGCTGGGGCCCGGGCATCTCGCCCTGCCCTGCGATGTGACCGATGGCGCCGCCGTGGCCGAGGCGGTCACGCGGACGAATGACAGCTTCGGCGCGCTCGACATCGTGGTGAACAATGCCGGCTGGAGCCACCCGAACGGGCCGCTTCTCGATGTCGACCACGCAACTTTCCGCAAACTCTACGCCATCAATGTAGACTCGATCTTTCACATGACCCATGCCGTGGTGCCCCTGTGGCGTGCCGCCGGCGCGGGCGTGATGATCAATGTCGGGTCGACCGCGGGGATCCGCCCGCGCCCGGGGCTCACCTGGTACAACTCCACCAAGGGCGCGGTCCATCTGATGACCCGCTCGCTTGCCGTGGATCTTGCCGGCGACGGCATCCGGGTGAACGGGTTGGCGCCGGTGATGGGCGAAACCGCTTTGTTGGAAACCTTCATGGGCGTGCCCGACACGCCCGAGAACCGCGCACGGTTCCTTGCAACCATCCCCGTGGGCCGGCTCTCCACCCCCCGCGACATGGCCAATGCGGCGCTGTACCTCGCCTCGGACGAGGCCGATTTCATCACCGGTGTGATCTTGGAGGTCGATGGCGGGCGCACGGTCTGACCGAAGCGCCCCAGGGAGGGCCATTGCTGTTCGCGGCCAGGGCGGCGCGCTAACCCTGCGCAGGCCCTCAGGCCGTGCCCGGCCAGTAGAGCCGGGTTGCGTTCTCCACCAGCACCCGGCGGAGCAAGGCGAGGTCCGGGCAGGCCGCGCAGAGATGGCCGAGCAATGCGCTGTCATCGGGTTGCGCGCCGTCGCGCTGGGGGTGCGGCCAGCCCGTGCCCCAGACGGCGCGGTCCGGCGCGGCGGTGAGCAGGGCCTGCGTCATGGCCGCAATATCGCCGCCCTGCAACGGTGCTTTCGACGTTCCGACCAGGGGGTTGAGCTTGATCCAAAGCCGCGGGGCGCGGCGAAGCTGCGCACATAGCGCTGAAAGCCCGGCCGTATCGCCCGGCGCAACCCGGCCCAGCCCGGTCAGCACCACCTTGCCGGGGAAGCTCTCGACCAGCGCCTGCACCGCCGGCAAATCCGCCGGCGTCGCATCGACCTCCAAATGCCAGCCGCGCGCGGCCGCCGCCGCGATCATCGCGCCGCGCTCCTCGGTGCTGACCCGGCCATGCAGACGGTCCGAAAAATCGAGCCGAATGCCCGCGATGCCGGCGGAATGCTCATGCGCCCGGTCGAGCTTGACCAGCCCGTCTTCCAACGCTCTCGGATCGAGGATCGCAACGCCCCGATAGGCCCCGTCGCCGAGCCGGACCGCATCGAGCAGGCTTGCATTGTCCGCGCCATGGCAGCTCGCCTGTACCAGCACGCCACGGTCGAGCCCCAGCAGCGCATCGCGCAGAAAAAGCGCTGCGCGCGGCGCATCCTCGGGCAAATACTCGGCGCGGGCGGCAAAGGGATAGACCTCGCGCGGCCCGATCACCTGGACATGACAGTCGCAGGCCAAGGGCGGCAGGGCCATCGGCGGCGGCGAGGGGTCCTGGCGGTGCGCGTGTTCGCGGTATCTGGCCATGCACCGGCTCCCTGCGTCTGGTCGGTCATCGCAGGAACCTCGGTGCGTTGGGCCGTTCGGTCAAGCATGCGCGCCGCGCAAAGTGCTCACAATGCAAGATACTCCTGGCGCAGCTCGGCATTGTCGAGCACCTCCTGCGCCGTTCCATCGAACGCCACCTGCCCCATATCGAGGATGATCGCGCGGTCGGCCAGATGCAGCGCCGCGACCGCGTTCTGCTCGACCAGGATGGTGGTCATGCCCAGACCCTTGATCTGTTCAAGCGTGCGTTCGATCTCCTGCACAATCACCGGGGCCAGACCCTCATAGGGCTCGTCGAGCAAGAGCAGCTTCACGTCCCGGGCCAGCGCCCGTGCCACGGCCAGCATCTGCTGTTCACCGCCCGAGAGGGTGACCCCCTCCTGCCGCCGCCGCTCGCCAAGCCGCGGGAAAAGCTCATAAAGCCGCTCGATCGACCAGCCATGGGGCGGTGCGATCTGGGCAAGCCGCAGGTTCTCCTCGACCGTCAGGCCGGGGATGATGCGCCGGTCTTCGGGCACCAGCCCGATGCCGAGCTTGGCGGCCTGATGCGCCTTCATCTCATGCAAGGGCTGATGATCGAGCCAGATCTCGCCATGGGTCAGACGCGGGTTGTCGACCCGGGCGATGGTGCGCAGGGTCGAGGTTTTTCCCGCGCCATTGCGGCCCAGCAGGGCGACGATCTCGCCCTCGCGGACATCGAAATTCACGCCCTGGACGATGTAGCTCTCGCCATAATAGGCATGCAGGTCCCAGCAGGAGAAATAGGCGCGCTGACCGCCCTTGCCGGGTGCAGAGGGCACGGGGTGCCGCTCGCCGGTGAAGGGATCATCGCCAAACAGCGACGGGGTCTTTGACGTGGCCTCGGTGTGAGCATTCATAGATGCGCCCCTCCCAGATAGGCTTCCTGCACTTTCGGGTTGCCCTTGATGTTCTCCGGCACGTCTTCGGCAATCACCGCGCCCTGCGCGAGCACCGAGATCTTTTCGGCAAGGCTGAAGACGACATGCATGTCATGCTCGATGACCACCATGGTGATGCCGCGCTTGGCAATCTGGCTGAGCAGCTCGATGGTGCGGTTGGTGTCGGCCCGCGACATGCCGGCGGTGGGTTCGTCGAGCAAGAGCAGCTTGGGCTCCTGCACCAGGCACATCGCCAGCTCCAGCCGCCGCTTGTCGCCGCGCGACAGCGTCTCGGCCAGGGTGTAGGCCTTGTCGGAGAGCCCAAGATCGGCGATCTGGTCCATCGCCCGGGTCTGGATGGAGCGCTCGGCGCGCACCCCGGTCCAGGCCGACAGCCGGAACGCACCGTCGCGCGAGGCAAAGGCCGGGATCATCACGTTTTCCAAAAGCGTGAGATCGCCAAAGATCTCCGGCGTCTGAAAGACCCGGCTCACGCCGGCCTGGTTGATCTCATGCGGGCTGAGGCCCAGCAGCGACACCCCGTCGAAATCGACAATGCCGGTATCGGGCTCCAGCCGCCCGATAAAGCAGTTGAGCAGCGTTGACTTGCCCGCACCATTGGGGCCGATGATGGCATGCACGGTGCCCTTCTCGATGGTCAGGTTGACATCGTTGAGCGCCTTGAGCCCGCCGAAGCGTTTGGACACGTTGCGAACGGTCAGCAAAGACATCCGATCCTCCCTCATTCAGCCGGCACTGTGGCCGCGCCGGGGGTTTTGTCCTGACCGCGGCGGCGGAAGAGCCGGGCGATCCGGTTGATCCCCTCCATCACCCCGCCGGGCAGGAAGATCACGGCCAGCATGAAGACCACGCCGAGGGTCAGGTGCCAGCCCTCGCCCACAAAGGGCTGGGTGATCCAGACCATCGCACCGGCGACCGGATCGGGCAGGAAGGCCCAGAACCCCGACAGGATCTGCTCGTTGAAGCTCGAGAAGATCTGTTCGAAGTATTTGATGATGCCGGCCCCAAGGATCGGACCGATCAGCGTGCCCGCCCCGCCCAGAATGGTCATCAGCACCACCTCGCCCGAGGCTGTCCACTGCATCCGCTCGGCCCCGGCCAGCGGGTCCATCGAGGCCATCAGCCCGCCGGCCAGCCCCGCGAACATGCCCGAGATCACAAAGGCGGCAAGCGTGTAGGGCCGGGTGTTGAGCCCGGTATAGCGCAGCCGGTTCTGGTTGGACTTCACCGCCCGCAGCATCATCCCGAAAGGCGAGCGGAAGATGCGCATCGAGACGTAAAAACAGCCGATCAGCACCAGCGCGCAGAACACATAGCCATAGTTGAACTGCGCCTCCGACCCCAGGATGTTGAGCTTGAGGAACACCTCGTTCATCCGCAGCCCGAAGAGATTGGTCAGCGGCAAGGCGCCGTCGGTGGTCGCGCCGTCCAGAACCCGCGGATCGCTCAACAGGATCTGAAGCCCCGTCTCGCCATTGGTCAAATTATAGCTGGAGTTGGGATCGCCCAGCACCGAATAGGCGAGGTTGTAGGACATCTGCGCGAAGGCCAGCGTTAGGATCGAGAAGTAGATGCCCGACCGGCGCAGGGTGATCAGCCCGATCAGGAGCGCAAAGATCCCTGAGATGATCACCGCGAAGATGATCGCCGGGATCACGTTCATGCTCAGCAGCTTGAAGGACCAGACCGCGGCGTAAGAGCCCGCGCCCAGAAAGGCCGCATGCCCAAAGCTCAGATAGCCGGTGAGGCCGAAGAGGATGTTAAAGCCGATCGCGAAGATCCCGAAAATCGCGAATTTCTGCAAGAGGTCGGGATATCCCGCGCCAAAGGGCGCCAGGATGATCGGACCGAAGACAACCGCCAAGGTGAAGCCCAGCATCAGAAGACGGTCATTGCGGGGGGAGGTGGTCTGGCTCATGGCTTAGCTCTCCATCACGCCTTTGCGCCCCATTAGCCCGCGCGGACGGGCCAGCAGGATGATGACGGCGACAAGGTAGATGATGATCTGGTCGATGCCGGGGATGATCTGCTTGACCTCGTTCATCGAGGCAAAGCTTTGCAGGATGCCCAAGAGGAAGCCCGCAGCGACCGCACCGGGCAGGCTGCCCATCCCGCCGACCACGACGACGACAAAGCTGAGCACCAGGAAATCCATGCCCCAATGATAGTCCGGCGGCTGAATGGGCGTGTACATCACCCCGGCCAGCCCCGCGACCATGGCCGCCAGCCCGAACATGAAGGTAAAGCGGCGGTCGATGTCGATGCCCAACAGCCCCACCGTCTCGCGGTCGGCCATGCCGGCGCGCACCACCATGCCGAATGTGGTGAATTGCAGGAACGAAAAGACCGCGCCGACGACCAGCAGGGTGAAGCAGAAATAGACCACCCGCCAGGCCGGATAGACGATCTCGCCGGCCTGAAACCCGATGACGATGCCGAAATCGACCATGCCGCGCACGCTGTCGGGTGCGGCCTGCGGGATCGGGTTTGCGCCGAACCAGGCCTTGACGACCTCCTGCAAAACGATGGCAAGCCCGAAGGTCACCAGGATCTGTTCGGCATGCGGGCGCTTGTAGAAATGCTTGATCAGCCCGCGCTCCATAATGACGCCGACCGCCAGCATGATGGGGATTGCCAGCAGGATCGAGACGGGCACCGAGTAATTGACCAGCACCCCGCCGAAATCACCCAGCCAGGCCTCGACATAGGGGGTGCGGATCTCAAGCGGCGTGCCCCAGGCGGTGGTTTCGGTCTCGCTCAGCACGATCTGTTCGAGCGTGAGCAGCTTGTTGAGCGCAACGGCACAGAAGGCTCCGAGCATGAAGAGCGCGCCATGGGCGAAATTCACAACGCCGAGCGTTCCGAAGATCAGGGTCAGCCCGAGGGCGATCAGCGCATAGGCGCTGCCCTTGTCGAGCCCGTTGAGAATCTGTTGAAGGATCGCGTCCATGGATCGCCTCCGTTGCGCCATAGGGCCGGCCGCCCCTTGGGGCGACCGGGGTCTGACCTGGCGGCTGGATTAAGCGCCGTTGTTGCAGGTGCCGAGTTCGCCGCCGGCAAAATCCGGATGGTCCGGGGCGTAGATCACCTTCTCGGTCGGGGTGACGTCCACCACCTCCAGAAGGTCGAACTGCGAGGACGGGTTGTCCTTGCCCTTCACCACGAGCACCGGCTTGAAGCACTGATGGTCCGCACCGCGATAGAGCGTGGGGCCGTTGCCGAGCCCGTCGAACTCGAAATCCTCCAGCGCTTCGACGATCGCGCAGGGCTCGAAGGTGCCGGCGCGCTGTGCCGCATCGGCGTAAAGGATCGCCTGGCAATAGGTGGTGTGCGCGGCCTGGCTGGGCGGGAAGCCGTATTTCTGGCCAAAGCTCTTCACGAAGGCCTGGGAGCCCTCATCCTGCAGCGACCAGTGCCAGTTGGTCGACCCGAAGATGCCCTTGACGTTGTCGCCCGCGCCCTGCGCCATCAGGCGCGAGTAAAGCGGCACGACGACCACGAAATCCTTGCCATTGACCTGCTTGTCGCGCAGCCCGAACTGCACCGCCTGGCTGAGCGAGTTGACCATGTCGCGGCCGTAGTGGTTGAGGATCAGCGTGTCGGCACCCGAATTGAGCACCGGCGTGATGTATTGCGAGAAATCGCCCGAGCCCAGCGGCGTGCGCACCGCCTGCACGGTGTTCCAGCCGATCGATTCGGTGTAGGTCTGCATCGAGCGTTCCTGCGACCAGCCCCAGTTATAGTCGGCCGTCAGGTGATAGGCGTTGCGGTCGGTGCCGTAATTCGCCTCCAGGATCGGACCCAGCGCCGCGCCCGACATCTCGGTGTTGAAGAAGTGCCGGAAGCCGTTGGCCTTCTTGTCCTTGCCGGTGGTGTCGTTGGAATGCGTCAGGCCGGCCATGAAGATGACGCCGGCCTCCTGGCAATAGGCCTGCACCGCCACGGCCACGCCCGAGGA
>JBCBKN010000108.1:0-12163 GCA_038521775.1 Pseudomonadota bacterium
AATATCTCCCATTTGCCGGGGCTCACGGTCTTGGCGTCGATGGCGCAGACGATGCATTGCGCCCCGAACTGATCGGCGGCGCGCGCCAGAACGTCCGGATCCGCGACAGCGGCAGAGTTGAACGAAACCTTGTCGGCTCCGGCCAGCAGTAGGTTGCGCACGTCTTCGGTGGTTCGAACACCGCCGCCCACCGTCAGCGGGATAAAGCACTGCTCGGCCGTCCGCTGAACCAGATCGAACATCGTGCCCCGGTTCTCATGCGTGGCGTGGATGTCGAGGAAGCAGAGTTCGTCGGCTCCGGCCGCATCATAGGCTTTGGCCGCCTCGACCGGATCGCCGGCATCGACCAGATCGACGAAATTGATGCCCTTGACGACGCGCCCATCCTTGACGTCGAGACAGGGGATCACACGGGTCTTCAGCATCGGCCCATCCTCCCGTCCCCACTCCTACGCGCGGCGCCGGCGAATGCAACCGCGCGCAACATGGCTGGGGGGCTGAAGGCTGCAGGCCAGGGGCTGAAGGCTTGGGCTATGCCTGGGGGTTGAAGGCTGGGGCTAAGGCTGGGGGCTCAAGGCTGCGGGCTTGACCCTGCCCCTCCCCGGGGTCAGGCTTGGACCTTCCCAGCAGGGGGCGCTCGATGAACTGCATCTTTGTCCAGCTTCGCTGCCAGCCCGGCAAGACCTATGAGGTGGCCGATGAGATCTATCGGCGCGAGATCGTCTCGGAGCTTTACTCGACCAGTGGCGAGTACGACCTCCTGATGAAGATCTATCTGGAAACCGAAATCGATATCGGCAAATGGATCAATGACAACATCGCCACCGTGCCCGGCATCGACCGGTCGCTCACCACGCTGACCTTCCGCGCCTTCTAGCCGCGCTCAGCGCCCCAGCAGCGCCTGCGCGAACTCCTCCACGCTCGGCACATGCGGGGCGGCGGTGGGGTCATAGACCGGGCGGCCGCGCATCTCCTCTTCCAGCACCCGCGCCAGATCCCCGGCATCGTTCATCGCAAAACTGCGGCCATAGACCTCGCCGCCCACAAACGCATCGAGCAGCCCGCGGGCATCGGACACGATCACCGGCATCCCGATCTGCAGGGCCGAGAGCAGAACCAGCGGCAGGTTCTCGCTCCATGTCGAGGGCAGGAGGACATAATCATAGCCTGCCAGCACCTCATGGATGCGGTAGCTCTCAAAGGTGCCGCAAAGCCGCACCCGCCCGTCAAACTCCGGCACCCGGGCCGCCTGGGCCGCCGCATAAACCCCGCCCTGCGCAACATCGCCCCACACGTCGAGCTGCCAGTCGAGATCCTTGGGCAGCATTTCCAGCGCATCGAGCAGCACATGCAGCCCCTTGCGGGTGTTGATCTGCCCGGCATAGCACAGGCGCAGGGCCGGCGCTGTCAGACGCCTGGGCACATATGCCTGTGCCGGAGGCGGCATGCCATAGGGCAGCCGGCGGATGCGCCGCGCCGGCAGGCCGGTGGCAACCAGGCTTTCAGCCACGCGCGAGGTCGGGGCGATCACCACATCGCAACTGGTCAGAAAGGCCCGCGAGGCGCGGTTGCGCTCCAACAGGTAGTACAGGTTCTGCCAGGGATGCACGGCCAGGCGCGGCCAGGGCCCCAGACGCCAGAACGCCCAAAGGTAGAATGACAGCACCAGCCCCGGATTGATCCGCTGCACCAGGTTGAGCCATCCCTCCTGCCCCGTGGCCAGATGCTTCACACAGGCCAGCGACATCCGCCCCGGACCGCCGCACAGCCGACCGTCCTCATATTGCTGGCTGCCGATCGGGCAGATGGCAAAGAAATCCGTGGCGACAAAGCTGATGGGGATGCCCTGCGCCGCCAAAGCGGCAAGCCCGGCCAGCGGCATGTGAAGGAGGTGAAAGACCACCGCCCGGTCATAGCGCCGGTCCGCGCTCAGCCGGGCCAGCAGCGCCTCGATCGCGGGCTCGGTCACCTCGCGGCCAAAGCGCGGGCGCCCATGTCGCGGATCATGGCTGTGGGTGAAGGCATGCACGGCGATATGCGGCGCGTGGCTGTAGCAAACCGGCCGGGTCAGCGGCGGATCCTCGCCCTCCAACAGCGCGCGCGCAGCACCATCCAGCACATCGCTGGCCAGCAGGGGCGGCAGCACCTCGGCATCGACAATGATCGACGTGACGATGTCGACCGCATAGCCCATCTCGACATAGCTGCGCGCACAGCGCTCGCACAGGGTCTCGGTGCCGCTGTGAAATTGCGGAAAGAACTGATGAACGATCAGCAGGAGGCGCGGCCGCGCGTCCGCCACCGGCGCGGTGGTCATCCCGCGATACGCTGCACGTCTGCGGGTTGGGGATCGGCTGCCTGCGCATCCGGGCGCGCGGCCGCCGAGAGGAGATGGCCCAGCAGCACCGGTCCCAGGGCCGAGACGGTGAAGTCGCGCGCCACGATCTGGCGACCGGCCGCACCCTCGCGCGCGCGCCGCGCCGGGTCGGCGGCATAGGCGCTGACGGCCTCCGCCATCGCCGCCACATCGCCATTGGGCAGGATGCTGCCGCATCCCCGCCGCACCAGCTCGGGCGTGCCGCCGGCGCCCTCAAAACAGAGGATCGGCGCCTGGGCGAGCGCGGCATGCATCGCGACCAGCGGGAACGCATCCTCAACCGAGGGCAGCAGAAAGATGTCGGCCGCCCGCAACAGCTCGGTCGCATCGGCGCGATAGCCGGTAAAGCGCAGATGCGGCTCCATCCCCTTGCGGCGCACCAGCCTGCGGCACGCATCCAGATCCGGCCCGCCCCCGATCCAGACAAACCGCAGCGATGTGCCGGGCGGGGTGCTGCGGGCCAGCGCCCGTTGCGCCACATCGATGAACCGTTTGGGCGCCTTGCGCCAGTGCAGCACGCCGCAGCCGCAGATCAGGATCTCGTTCGGGCCGGCCTGCAGGGCTTCACGCGCCGCCAGGCGCCGGGCCCCAGCCTTGGGCCCGGGCCCGGCGTTGGGCCCGGCGTGGGGCTCGGCTTGGGGCCCGGCGTGGGGCTCGGCCGCCTCATCCTCCACAAACGGGTAGAGCTGCGAAAGCGGCGGCAGGCCCGGCCGCCCGGTGAGCGTATCGCGCACCGCAGCGCTGCCGCCCAGCACCCGGCTGGCGCGGCGTGCGATCTGGGCAAAGGCCGCCTCATGCCGGGCCAGAATGCGCGGCATCTCATGCACAAAGGCCACCGCGGGTGTCGCCGCCGGCCAATAGTCGAAAAACCGGCCCGAGGCGACCGAGTTCACCAGAATGGCGCGCAGATCGGGCCCGGCCCAGGCGGCCAGCGCCGCGGTCACCGCCTGCGGACCCTCGATCTCATGATCGGCGATGCAGAAGACCGGGGCAACCGCCTCGAAATGGGCGCGAAACGGCCCGTCCCGCATCGCCACGATCCGCACGTCATAGCGCCCCTGCCGCGCCAGCCAGGCCGCAAAGCTCTGCGCCACCTGCTGGGCGCCGCCCAGCGCCATGTCATGCACAACCACCAGGATCGTGCCGCCAGCCGGGCGCTGCACGGGCCGGGCCGGCACCCGCAGGGCGGGATGCGCGGCGGCCACCTGCTGCAGCCGCCGGTCCTCGGCAATCTTGCGCGAGACCGAGCGGACATCGGCCAGAAGCGACTTCACCCCGCGATCGGACAGAATGCGCGCCGCATCGCCCAGATGCTGGCGCATGATCGCCGGGCGCCGCATGTAATAGGTCATAAAGGCGGCGAGGCGTTTCACATCTGCCCGGCTGTGTTGGTCGTTTCGCACAGGGCCGCGCCGGCCCTGGCGGGTCGCGCGCTGCGCCCGCCTTGTCCCTTGGCCGAGAGCCTAGGCGCCAGCGCGGGGGGGATCAACCCTGCTCGGCCACCCGCATGAGGTATTTGCCGTAAGTGGTCTTGAGATAGGGCTTTGCCAGCTCGCGCAGCGCCTGGGCATCGATCCAGCCCTGATGAAAGGCAATCTCTTCGGGGCAGCCGACGATCAGGTTCTGGCGCCGCTCGATCGTGCGCACGAAATTCGACGCGTCGAGCAGGCTGTCATGGGTGCCGGTGTCAAGCCAGGCATAGCCGCGGCCCATCTCCTTGACCGTCAGCGAGCCTTCCTCAAGATACATGTTGAGGAGCGACGTGATCTCCAGCTCGCCGCGATCCGAAGGCGTGACCTCGCGCGCCAGCGCCGGCGCGCGGCCGTCCAGCACATAAAGCCCGGTCACCGCGAAATCCGATTTCGGCTGTTTGGGCTTTTCCTCGATCGACACGGCGTTGCGCCCGGCATCGAACTCCACCACGCCATAGCGCTCGGGATCGGCGACCTGATAGCCAAAGACCGTGCCGCCCTTGGGCTGGGCCGCGGCCTCCGACAACAGATCGGGCAGGCCATGGCCGTAAAACACATTGTCGCCCAAGACCATGATCGAGCCTGCCCCGGCCAGAAACTCCTCGGCCAGAAGATAGGCCTGGGCGAGCCCATCGGGGCTTTCCTGCGGGATATAGGAAAACGACATGCCCCATTGCGCGCCCGAGCCCAGCAGCCGCTCGAATTGCGGGCCGTCATGGGGCGTGGTGATGATCGCCACCTCGCGCAGCCCGGCCAGCATCAGCACCGAGAGCGGGTAATAGACCATGGGTTTGTCATAAAGCGGCAGAAGCTGCTTGGAGACCGAATGCGTGATCGGGTAAAGCCGCGTGCCCGACCCGCCGGCCAGGATGATCCCGCGCCGCCCGGTGCTGTTCTGACCATAGGTCATTGCGTGGTCTCCTCAGCCGCCAGCGCAGGGTCGCCCGCCGCCTGTCCCAGACCCAGCCGCGCGCCGGTCGTGCCGCGCGCCTGAATGGCCTGCCACCAGGCACCATTGTCCAGATACCAGCGCACCGTGCGGCGCAGCCCTTCCTCCAGGGTGACCGAGGGCTCCCAGCCAAGCTCGCGCTTGATCTTGGTGGCATCGATTGCATAGCGAAAATCATGCCCCGGGCGGTCGGTCACAAAGCGGATCAGCTGGGCATGCGGCGCGGCCTGGGGCCGAAACTCATCGAGAAGCGCGCAGATCTGGGTGACGATGTCGATATTGCGCGCCTCGGCATTGCCGCCGATATTATAGGTCTCGCCCGGCTTGCCCCTGGCCACCACGCTCAGCAGCGCCTGGGCATGATCCTCGACAAACAGCCAGTCGCGCACATTCTCGCCCGTGCCATAGACCGGGATCTCGCGCCCGGCCATCGCATTCAGGATCACCACCGGGATGAGCTTTTCGGGGAAATGGAACGGCCCGTAATTGTTGGAACAATTGGTCAGCAGAACCGGGATGCCATAGGTCTCGCCCCAGGCGCGCACCAGATGGTCCGAGCCGGCCTTTGAGGCCGAATAGGGCGAGTTCGGCGCATAGGGCGTGGTCTCGGTAAATTTCCCTGTTGCGCCCAGGGTTCCGAACACCTCATCGGTCGAGATGTGGTGGAAGCGGAAATGCGCCTTGTCGACCCCGCGCAGGCCCGACCAATAGGCCCGAGCCGCCTCCAGCATCTGATAGGTGCCCAGAATGTTGGTCTTGATGAAATCATCGGGCCCGTCGATCGAGCGGTCGACATGGCTTTCGGCCGCCAGATGCATGACCGCGGCCGGCTTGTGCAGCGCAAAGATGCGGTCGAGGGCGGCGCGGTCGCAGATATCGGCCTCCTCAAAGCTATAGGCGTTCGATCCGGCGACCGAGGCGATGTTGTCGAGGCTGGCAGCATAGGTCAGCGCGTCGAGATTGATCACCTCATGGCCGTCGGCAACCGCCTGCCGCACGACCGCCGAGCCGATAAAGCCCGCACCGCCGGTCACTAGTATCTTCATGTTGTTTTCCTGAAACTGCCTCGATTCGCGTAACGTGCCATCTTCTGCGCGCCTTATGTGGAGATTTTTGGACCGGTCGGCGGGCCCGGGCGCAGAAGCGCGGTCCAAAGCGCCCGCTGCCGGTCGGGACGGTTGAGCGCGGCGGCATGATCGCGGGCGGCACCGGCCAGGGCGCGCATCCGCGGCCGATCGCCAAGCAGCGCCTCAATCGCCGCGGCCCAGCTGCGCGGATCCTCGGGCAGCGACAGCCCGGCACCGGCGGCGGCGGCGGCCTCGCCCGGCGGCCAGCCCTGCGAGGTCAGCGGCGCGGCGCCGACAACCGCATGTTCGATGATCTTGTTGGCCGAGCGCCCGGCATTGAAGGGCGTGGCGCGCAGCGGGTAAAGCGCCAGGTGAAACCGCCGGGCCGGAAGCGCGGCGCGATAGGCATGCCAGCGCAGCCCCTCCATGCGCCGCAGCCGGGGATGGGCCGCCAGCGCGGGTGGCAGAACGTGGCCGGCCGAAACGGTCAGCGTGACGTCGCCATGGGCCTCCAGCACCGCCTCCAGCACCGGCAGAAGAAAGCGCAGATCCTGATCATGCAGCTGCGCGCCCAGAAAGGCGATGTCGGTGCCGGGCCGGTCGAAATGCGCCAGATCGGCAAAGGGTTCCGACCAGTAGGGGTCTATCACATGGACAGCCCCCCGCGCCCGTGCCTCGGCCGCCCCGCGCAGCGCTGCGCAGGACACCACCACCGCATCGGCGCGGGGCATATAGAACCGCGCCGCATGGCGTTCGACCAGCGCCAGCTTGCCGCGCACGAAACGCGCAAGCGAGGGGTCGCGCGGCCCGGCCTCCCACGCATCATCGATGAAATAGACCAGCGTCTTGCGGGCAAATCCGGGGGCAAGCCGCGCATCATGGCGCATGATCAGATAGGCCGCCTCGGTGGCAAACACCGTCGGCGCCACCCGGGTCAGCCGCCCGTCTTCCAGCCAGTCCGCGCAGGCATTGGCGATGTAAAGATCGGCGGTCGGCGCGCTGGGACCGGTGAGCGCGCGGGCCGCCCAGCCCTCGGGCCCCGCGCGACGCAGCCGCGTGCGCCAGCCGGCCGGTGCGCGCCAATTTGCCGGCGGGCTCACCCCGCCCAACCCAGCCGCGCGGCCGGCAGGGCGGCAAGCCGGCGCGGCCGGGGCAGGATCTCGCGGCTCAGCCAGGGCGACAGGGCGGGGTCCTGCAGCCGGTCGGTGCCATGGCGCGCGCGCAGCGCTGCCTTCTCAGCCCGAAACCGCGCCCGGTCGGCCGCACCGGCAATCCTGCGCGTTGCACTTTCGTGATGGATGAGTGTGGCATGGGGCGTCCACAGGGTGGCAAACCCGGCCGCCTCCGCGCGCAGGCAAAAATCGACATCATTATAGGCCACCGCGAAGGTCTCGGCATCCATGCCGCCCAGCGCCTCCCAACAGGCCCGGTCGATCAGCATCGCCGCGGCGGTCACAGCGCTCAGCCGGCCGCGATGGAGGAGCCGTTGCACCGGGCCCGGCGCATCGGCCGACGCGCCCGCAAACCAATGCCCGGCATAGCCCTGCCCCAGCCCGATAATGGCCCCGGCATGCTGCAGCCGGCCATCGGGAAACAGCAGCCGCGCCCCGATAATGCCAGTGCCCGTGCCCGTGCCCGGCCAGGCAAGGCAGGCGACCATCTCGCGCAGCCAGCCGGGCGCGCGGATCTCGATGTCATTGTTGAGCAAAAGCAGCGCATCGCCGGTTGCCGCGGCCACCCCGCGATTGACCTGGGCGGCGAAGTTGAACGGCGCCTCATGGCGGATGACCCGCAGGCCCTGCGCCATGCGCTGCGCATATTCGGCCAGGGTGGCGGCATCGGTCGAGCCATTGTCCGAAACGATCACCTCCAGCGCCGGATAGTCGGTGCCCTCGTAAAGCCCGGCCAAGACGGTTCGGATCAGCGCGGGCGCATCCCGGCTGGGGATGATCACCGAAACGCGCGGCCAATGCGCCGGCGCGGGCAGCGCAAAGGATCCCTGGGCAGGCGGGTGCGGGGTGATCAACGCGGGGTAGGGGATGTGCAGGACCGGCCCGTCGGGATCGGCCCCGACCCGATGCAGCGCAAGCTCGCCCGCATAGGGGCGCGCGGCATCGAAAAGCGGGTCATGGCTGGGCTTAAGCTCGATTTCGGCGGGCCGGTCATCGCCGCCAAGCCGCACCGTTTCGGTATAGGCACGCGCCGCTTTGGGATGGGCCGCAAGCGCCGCGGCAATCACCGCCAGCGCATGCGGGGCCAGACGCTCGCCATCGCGCAGCGCGCCCCGCCAGAGCGCATCCGGGGCATCGGGCGCATCCACGGCATCGGGCGCATCCGCGCCGCCCGTGATGGCAAGCCGCGGTGCATCGGCCGGCGGGCGGACCGCCGCGCCCAGCGCCCAGACATGGCGCAAGAAACCCTCCGGCCCATCGCCCCGCACCCGCCCGCGAAGCCGGCTCAAAAGGTCAGCCACCGCGCCCTCCACGATCAGCCGTCCTGGCCGGTCATATTGGCCATATGCAGGTCGATGGCCTCCTCCAGATCCTCGTAATAGACCGCCTGCCCGCCCTCCAGCACGATGCCCGCGCTGCAATATTCGCGCAGCATGTTCATCGAATGCGAGACCATGATGACATCGGAATTGGTCAGCCGCTGCGTGAAGACGGCCTTGCATTTGCGGCGGAAATCCTCGTCACCCACCGCGGTGACCTCATCGACGAGGTAAAAGTCGAAGGCCACCCCCATCGACACGCCAAAGGCCAGCCGCGCGCGCATGCCCGAGGAATAGGTGATCACCGGCTCATGCAGGAACTTGCCCAGCTCGGCAAAGGCCTCGACATAGGCAAGCAGCGCATCGGTGTCCACGCCATAGATGCGGGCCACAAAGCGCACATTCTGCGCCCCGGTCAGATTGCCATGAAAGCCGCCGGCAAAGCCCAGCGGCCAGGAGATCCGCGCCTGTCGCACGATCCGCCCCTCATCGGGGTCGAGCGTGCCGGCAATCATCTTCAGAACCGTCGATTTGCCCGCCCCGTTGCGGCCCAAAAGCCCCACGCTGCGGCCGCGCGGGATCTCCAGATTGAGCTCCTCGACAATGCGCCGATAGCCGCCACGGATCGGGAAATACTTGGTGACGTTTTCAAAGCGGATCATGCCAAAACCGGACCGGGCCTAGCGCGTGTCGCGGATATTATAGGCGATGAAGACCGCCATCAGCCAGACCACGAAGAGCAGCCCCGAGATCAGCGCGCCCAGCAGCAGCCGCTGCGGATAGGCCGCGGTCTCGGCCAGGGTCGGGGTGATGTGCACCGACAGATAGCGCGCCAGCCGCCGTGCATCGGTGCGGGCCGCGTCAAGCTCGGCCAGGGTCGACATGTAGGAGCCGACGGCGAATTCGATATCGACCAGGATCTCCTCATACTCGGCCAGGATCTCCGACAAGGTGCGCCCCTGCACGCCGGGTGCCGCCCCCAGCTGGGCCCGCTCGCGCGCAATCTGCGTGGTGATCGCGGCGATCCGCCGGTCAAGCTGGGCAATGCGCGGGTCGCCGGGGCGCGCGGTCTCAACCAGCTTGGTGCGTTCGATCAGGGCTGCGGCCATCATGTCCTGCAGCGATGAGATGATCGAGAGCTGATTGTCCGCCGTTGCATCGGGCAGGATGACCCGGTTTTCGTTGCGAAACGCGCGCAGCCGGGCGAACAGCGCCTGCATGCGCGCGCGCACCTCCACCAGATCCGCCTCGGCATAGCGCACCGCATCCTGCCGCGCCGCCTCGGTCAGCGCGTTGATCAGCCGCTGGCTCTCCTCGATCACGGCGCGGTTGATCGCCTGCGCGTCTTCAGGCGAAAAGGCCCGCACGCGCAGCCCGATAATGCCCTGGCGCGGCTCATAGGCGATGTCGACCATGCGGTACCAGTAGCGGCTGAGCGTCTCGATGCTGTCATCCGCCGACAGGCTCAATAGCGGGTCCTGCGCGGCCTGGCGGCGGAACAGCCGGCGCAGGTCGAGCCTTGCGTCGACGCGCGCGACCATATCCTGGCTGGTGATGAAATCGTAAAGCACATCGGTGTCGCTCGCCTCCGAACTGATCGGCTGCACCAGATCGCCCAGCATGCCCGAGCTGGTCACGAAATCATCCTCATCCACGGTGAGCGAGGCGTGCGAGACATATTGGTCGGCGGCCACAGCCTGCAGATACCAGTTCACCACAGCCGCAGGGGCCAGGAAGAGGGCCAGAAAGCTCAGCACGACCAGCCAGTGCCGGGCCCGCAACCGCGCCAGCATCTGGCCCGCCGGCGGCAGCGGCGGCACCTTGACCGGCGGCTCGGCCTTGCGCCGCGTGACCTTGCGGCGGCCCGGGACGGGCATCGCGGCGGCGCGCGGGCGCGCGGGCAATGACGGGCCGGTGGATGTCGGGGTCATAGGGTCTTTGACGTCATGCGGGCGTCGGGGTCAATGGCCGGTGCGAAACTGGCCGTCGCGACAGTTCCCGGGTCACTGACCGGCGGGACAATGCCCGGGTGCCCGGCACAGGCCCGCGATTTTCGGCGGTCGTGTGGCCCGATCGCCGGCTTTCCCGCGCCAGCATGCGCCCCGGGGCCGACCGACCGGCCCCGGGGCAAATTTCGTCGCCGCTGTTTACTTCAGCAGCTCGGAGGCAAAGGTACCGTCATCGGTGACCTTGTGCAGCGAGTAGACGCCCGGCACATCGCCGGCCGCGTCGAAGTCGAGCGTGCCGGTCGCACCCTCATAATTGATCGCCTCGCCCGCCGCGATCAGCGCCTTGGCCTTCTCCCACTCGCCGGGATAGATCACCTCGCCCGGGGCATTGGCCACTTCGCGCAGGGCCGCGGCAATCAGCGTGCGGTCGGCCGAGCCCGCCTTCTCGATGGCCAGCGCCATCAGGAACATCGCGTCATAGCCATTGGCAACCAGCGGCCCGGTGGGCGATTTCAGCCCCTCGGCCACGGCCATATAGGCCTGCCAGCCGCCGGTCGAGGGGTCGGCCCCCGGGGTGGTGAAGGCCGCATCCTTCAGCGCATCGATGCCAAGGGCCTCGACCAGCGCGTCATCGACCATGCCATCGGCGCCGAAGAACTTGGTGAAAGCGCCCGTCTCCAGGCTGTTGCGCAGGATCGCGGTGCCCGAGGCGCCGTAATAGGCCAGCACCACCAGCGCTTCGGCATCGGCCCCACCCAGGGTCACCACCTCGGCGCGGTAGCTCGCCTTGTTGGGCTCATGCACCTGCTCGACCGCGACCGTGCCGCCGGCCGCCACAAAGGCCGCGATGAACTCCTTGCCCAGCCCGGCATTATAGTCGTCATTGGCATAGGTCACGGCCACCTTGGTCACGCCCTGGGCCAGCACATAGGTGGCCAGCGCGATGCCCTGATAGGCATCCGAGGGTGCGGCGCGGAACACCAGGTCATTGTCGTCAAGCCCGGTGATCTGGGGCGAGGTGGCACTTTCGGACAGGTTCACGATCCCCGCCGGGATGGTCACCGATTCCACCATGGCAAGCGTCGCGCCCGAGCAATGCGGCCCGACGAGCGAGACCACCTGGTCGACATTGACCAGCTTGGTGCCGGCATCCACCGCGGCCTTGGGGTCGCAGGCGCTGTCGCCCACCACCAGGGTCAGCGGCTGGCCATCGGCAAAAAGGCCGCCCTGCTCATTGACATGGGTCGCGGCAAGGTCGCGCGCCTCCATCACATCGGCGGCAATCTCGGCAATGGGTCCGGTGACAGCCCCGATCGAGCCGACCTTGACCTCGGCCATCGCGGCAGCGGCGGTCGCCAGCGCGGCAGTGCTGGCAAGCAGAAGCGTTTTCATATCCGTCTCCCTGTTCTTGAGCCCCAAATCACGTGCCCGTCACGGGCCCGCTGGGCGGGCGGTCCCTGCCGCGGCGGGGCGGGTTTCCGGCAGGATGCCCGCGGAATATCGCTGCAAAACGATCTGCAACACAAGCCCGATAAGGAAGATGCGCAGATAGGCCGCGCGCACCGGCACATCGTTGATCTCGTTCCCGAAGATCACGATCTCGCGCGGCAGCCAGCCGGTGACGATCTGGGTGCCCGACCAGATCGCCCACAGCAGCATCGCGCCAAGGATCGCACCGCGATTGTTGGCCGACCCGCCCATGATCAGCATCACCCACACGAGGAAGGTGACCGAGGAGGGGTCCGAGCTGTCCGGCCCGAAATAGCGGGTGTATTGGGCAAAATAGGCCCCGCCCAGCGCCATCAGCGCAGCCCCCAGGATAAAGGCCTGAAGGCGGAACGCCTCGATATCCTTGCCC
>JBCBKN010000109.1:0-12103 GCA_038521775.1 Pseudomonadota bacterium
CTGGTTGGGAATGTCGTAATACTCCGGCCGGTTAAACGTCCAGCCGCCGCCATGGATGTGCAGATAGATCCCGCGCGGCGCAGCATCGGGAAGCGACAGGCGCAGCGCCGGCGCGGGCGGGTCCTCGCCCGGCTCCGACCAGACCGAGCCCTCGGCCGGCCCGCCCAGCGGGAAGATCCCCTTGCCCTCGGCCCGGGCGCGGCGCGTGGCCGCGATGGCCAGCTCGTGCGTGGCCGGCAAATCGGCCAGCTGCGCCTCCAGCACTGCGGCAAAGGCCGCTGTCTCAGGGTCAATGGCGCGCGCCGCGAACAGGGCCGGATCGATCATCTGCATGGGCTGACCCTACCGGGGGCAAAGGCCGCCCACAAGCGGCCCGCAGGCCCCGGCTGGCTCTATGGCCCGATGCAGGATCAGGCCGAAGGCCTGCCGGGCGGCAGGGGCTCGATGCCCCTGCCGGACGGGCTACCCCTCCGGGCGGGCCACCCCTCCCGCACCCACCAGATGCGCTTCAGGCAATCACCCGCCGATGCCAGGGAATGAACAGCAACACGCCGATCTCAAAGACGATAATCCCAAGCGTGAACGGCTCGGGCAGCCCGTATTGCGTGGCAGAGTAGGCCCGGGCCAGCCCGGCAAGCGCGGTGGCCCCGAGGGTCATCACCAGAACCGGCCCGGCACGCTCCAGATGCTGCACGATCCAGAGGGTGATGAAAAAGGGCAGCATCGACCAGATCGCGGAAAACCGCATCTGACTGTCGAGCCGGGCGGTCACCTCATCTGCCGGCACAAACGCCGCGGCACCGCCCACAAAGTTCATTGCCCCCAGCACAAACGGGATGAGGGCCACCGAAAGCAGCGTGATTTGAAAGGTCTGTCGCATTGCATCCTCTATCTGATCATTGCTCAGATCAAAATATGATCAGTGATCAGATTGTGTCAACACCCCGGATGTGCTTCAATGCGCCTCATGCAAAACCCTGCGCCCCAACGCGACAGCTACCATCACGGCAATCTTCCGCAGGTGCTGATCCGGGAGGGCGCGGCACTCCTGGCCGAGCGGGGCATCGACCGGTTCAGCATGCGCGAGGTTGCGCGCCGCGCCGGTGTCGCGGTTGCCGCCCCAGCACATCATTTCGGCAATGCGCGGGGGCTCTTGACCGCAATCGCCGCGGAGGGGTTCGGCCAGCTTGCGCAGCGGCAGGCAACAGCGGCCGCGGCCATGACAGACCCAAGAGATAAGGTCATCGCGAGGTGCCGTGCCTATATTGCGATCTGTGTGGAGGAGCCCGGGCAGGCGCTGGTGATGTTTCGCCCAGAGCTTGTGAATGACAGCGATCCGCTGTTTCAGGAGCGCGCGGTCCAAACCTTTGCGCTTTTCCGCGACGCTGTGGCGCGGGCCGCAATACCCGATGCCAACGCATCCCAGGTCGGGCAGATCGCAAAGACCCTCTGGTCAATGATGCATGGGCTTCAGGCGCTGCGGATGATCACGGATGCCGAGGCCGAGGGTCTGATCCGGTTTGCCGTCGGCGCAATGCTGGCCGGGCCACGCTGAGCCGGGCCGGATCAGCCGGTTAGCATTCGCAGCCGCTGTGCCCGGCGCTTTGGCACGGCGCGGATCTCGACACCGGTAAAGACATGCAGCGTGTTGAGGTCATTGTCGATCACGGCATGGTCCGACACCCAGCCGCCCATGCTCAAATAGGTGCGCAGCAAGGGCGGCATGCGCTTCATGGCAAGCTTCAGATCGGGCTTGCGCAGCTTCAGCCGGCTGGCAAAGCGAAAGACCTTGGGCGCCTTGACCCGCGGCAGCCAGCGCTTGGGCGCAATATGCCGCTCGGCCAGCAGGGCAAAGGCATCGTGATACTCCTCGGCCTCCGTTCCATGAAAGCTCGAGCAGCCAAACAGCATCTCCACTTCATGACTGTCGACATAGCCCGTCATCGCGGCCCAGGCGGTGCGCAGGATGTCGGGGTCGCGCCAGGTCGGATCGACGCAGAACCGGCCCATTTCCAGCATCGGGCCGTCGAAACTGCCCAGCCCGGCCAGATCGTAGTACTTGGCCGAATAGGAGCGGCCGATCTCCTGCCCCCCGGCCAGGGGCAAAAACCGAAAGCAGCAGACCAGATCGCCGCTGCGGCTGTCCTCGACCAGCATGTGCTGGCAGATCGGGTCGAACTCGTCGGCATCCAGCCCAGAACTGCGGGCGCTGTCCTCAGCAGCGCCGCGCCCAGCGATGAAGCTGCGGAACCGCAGCTCCTGCGCCGCACGAAGGTCAGCCTCGGTCCGAGCGAGGCGTGCTACAAAACGTGATCTGCGAAAGCCTGACATCGCCTGCCTCATCCAGCGGAGTTCGTCAGCCGTGACACACAAGTTTGACGAAACCACGACACTTGCAATTTGCCAACTTGGGTCCAAGCTTCTGTGCAACCTCGCGCGGCAAGTTGCAAGACTGGATGGAGATGATGACGCAGAAACTGGCAAAACCTGAAAAGCTCACAAAATCGGATGCCGAATGGCGCGCCCAGCTCGACGATCTTGCCTATCGCGTCACCCGCAAGCATGGCACCGAGCGCGCCTTTACCCATGACAGTTTTCCCGGCGGTCCGGCCATGTTCCGCTGCGTGTGCTGCGACGCGCCCCTATTTGATGCCGCGCATAAATTCGAGTCCGGCACCGGATGGCCAAGCTTCTGGCAGCCCGCCGAGGATGCCGACATCGAAGAGCATGTCGACCGGTCGCTCTTCATGCGCCGCACCGAGGTGCGCTGCGGGAATTGCGACGCGCATCTGGGCCATGTCTTTCCCGACGGACCACAGCCCACAGGCCTGCGCTATTGCATCAACGGCGTGGCGCTCAAACACGTGCCGCAGGGGGGATGATCACTGCAACAGGTTGCCGGCATTGAAGTTCAGGAGATTGCCCATGAGCTGCTGCACAACGGTCAGCTCGCGCCCATAGGTGGGCGTGGTGCGGGTGACCAGATCGATCACCTGACCCTCGGCAATGCCGAACTGGCGGATGTCGGACACGATGCCCTCATCGTCAAATTGGATCGCCACGACCCGGCGGTCGACGACGACCGGGGCCCGATAGGCGTAATGTTCCAGCGTCGAGGCCACATAGTACCAGGCATCATCGCTTACGATACCGGTGCCGCCGGGGCGGCCGATCTTGGCGCGAACCGAGCCCTTGGTGTCCTGCCCCGGCTGAACATTGGTCAGCTCATCGGTGTTGGGCGCATAGCCATGCCCGCGATACGTCGCCGCACAGGCCGCAAGGCCCAGCGCCATGCTCAGCAGAACCGCCGCGCGGGTCAGACGGCCCAGCCCGCCGCGGCGCGAGGGTCGGGGCGCATCGTCCGCGCGCGCCCGGTGGCCGGACATGCCGGGCATTCCGGACATGTTGCGGCCAGAAACCGCATCGCTGGATATGTGATCGCCAGCTGCGTGATTGCCCATCGCGTTCATCCCCACGCCTCCCGCTCTGCTATGCACCCTTTCGGGTACCCCGCATGGGCGGGCGTTTCAAGCCCGCGGGGGGTCGGCCGATGACCCGCCGCGCCCCGCCCGGCCAGCCCGATCCGAACGACCCTGCACACGCGGCACCGGCCCCCGCCACTGCCGCCGAGGGGCTGTGCGAAATGCCAAGGCCCCTGCGGCTTGACCGGCTGTCGCGCGCCGCGCCGCATGCGTTTGAGGAGACCGCGTCCGAGGCGGAGCGGGCGGCTATTGCCCGATTGCTGGGCGCGCGCGAGGTCGGCCGGCTGCGGTTTTCGGGCCGTCTTGTGCCTTTGGGCGCCACCGATTGGCGGCTTGAGGGGCGGCTTCTTGCCACCATCGTGCAAAGCTGCGTGGTCAGCCTGTTGGACGTCGCGCAACGCATCGACCTTCAGGTCTCGCGCCTCTATGCGGCCGACCTGCCCGAAGATCTGGCGGTTCTTGATATCGACACCGACCCGTCGGTCGATGACGACCCGCCCGAGCCGCTGCCCCGAACGCTCGATCTTGGAGCAATTGCCATCGAGGAGGCGGCGCTGGCGCTTGACCCCTATCCCCGGCATGAGAGCGCAGCGATTGGCCTGCACGGGACCGAGGGGGCAGGCGCAGAGGCCGCACCCGACAGCGCCTTCGCAGCGCTTGCAGCCCTCAAGGCCAAACTGGAGCGGGACAGCTAGCCCCCGCCCCGCTGCCCCCTGCCCCAACTCTCCCCCCTTCCAGAACTTTGCGCGCACGCTGCCAGATGCGCATCTGATGCCAGAAACACCTTGCGGCGCTTTGATTTTCGCGTATGTTCCGCGTCTCCGATTTTCCGGCATGCCGGGCGGGGCGGTGCAGCGGGCGTCGATCGCCGTGCAAGCGCTCCCGGCGAAAGGACGATACTATGGCCGTGCAACAAAACAGGAAGACGCCGTCCAAGCGCAATATGCGCCGCGCACATGATGCGCTTTCGGCGGCCAATCCGATGGAATGCAGCAATTGCGGCGAACTTAAGCGGCCCCATCATGTCTGTGGGGCCTGCGGACATTATGATGACCGTCAGGTCTTTTCGACTGTCGAGGAGCTCGATCTCGACGAAGACGCGGCCTGAGGCGCGACCGGACCCAGGTGCCGCGGCATCTGAGCGCTGTCGGCCGACGGTCCGGCACAGGCAGCGCGGCACGGATCGCCGCACCGGACGTGGCAAAGCGGGAGCCCATGGGCGGCCAAATCGTTATCTCCGTTGACGCGATGGGCGGTGACCTCGGACCCGCCGCGGTCTTGGACGGAATGGCGAAATCGGCCGCCAAGAACCCCGAGCTTCGGTTTCTGCTGCATGGCCCAGAGGCGGAGCTGACGCCGCTTTTGCGCCGCCGCACCGCCCTGCGGGCGATCACCGAAATTCAGGATGCCACCCGGGTCATCGGCATGGACCAAAAGCCCAGCCAAGTGATCCGCCAGGCCCGGGGCAGTTCGATGTCAAACGCGCTTGACGCGGTCGCGGCGGGCCTGGCCGATGTTGCGGTCTCCTGCGGCAATACCGGGGTTCTGATGGCGCTGGCCACGCTGCAGCTCAAGCGCGCGGCGGGGATCGACCGGCCGGCCATCGCGGTTCTGTGGCCCTCGCTCAACCCGGCCGGGTACAACATCGTGCTCGATGTCGGCGCCTCGGTGAAGGCCGATGGCGACAGCCTGGTTCAGTTTGCCATCATGGGGGCCGAATATGCCCGGCTTGCGCTCAGCCAGCCCAAGCCCCGCGTCGGTCTGCTGAATGTCGGCACAGAAACCCATAAGGGCAGCCCCGAGCTTCAGGCGGCGCATGACGAGCTCACGCAGCTTTCGGGCAGCGACCGGTCGGGCCTGGCCTATGTCGGCTTTGTCGAAGGCAGCGACATCACCGGCGACAAGGTCGATGTTATCGTCACCGACGGGTTTACCGGCAACATTGCGCTCAAAACCGCCGAGGGCACCGCCAGCCTGGTGGGCCGGTTCCTGTCGGAGGCGTTTCGCGCCACGCCGCTGTCGCGCGTTGCGGCCCTTTTTGCCTATTCCTCACTGCGCCGGCTTCGCAAGCGGATCGATCCCAGACGGGTCAATGGCGGTGTGTTCCTGGGCCTGAACGGCGCCGTGGTCAAAAGCCATGGCAGCGCCGATGCGACCGGCGTGTCGGCCGCCCTGAAGCTCGCGTTCCGGATGGGTCAGGAACGCTTTGCTGAAAAACTTGCCACACGTGTTGCATCCGGCCGCGCGGAGGGCGAGGATACGCGGGAAGTCGCGAGCGGAGCCCGAAGAGAAGCATGAGCGTCATACGCGCCGTCCCGCAAGGGTGCGGTCACTACTTGCCCGACCGCATTGTCGAGAATTCCGAGTTCGAAGCCACGCTCGAAACCTCCGATGAATGGATCCGGGAGCGTTCGGGCATCGAGCGGCGGCATTTCGCGGCCCCGGGCGAGCTGACCTCGGATCTGGCGCATGCGGCGGCCCGCGCCGCGCTTGAGGATGCCGGCATGGGCCCGGGCGATCTCGACGCGCTGATCGTGGCCACCGCCACGCCCGACGAGACCTTCCCCTCCACCGCCACCAAGGTGCAGAACGCGCTGGGCATGCAGCGCGGCTTTGCCTTTGATCTGCAGGCTGTCTGCGCGGGCTTCATCTTTGCACTTTCCACCGCAAACTCGATGATTCTGGCCGGCCAGGCCCGCACGGTGATGGTGATCGGGGCCGAGACCTTCAGCCGGATCCTCGACTGGACCGACCGGTCGACCTGCGTGCTCTTTGGCGATGGGGCGGGCGCGCTGGTTCTGCGGGCCGAGCCCGGCACCGGCACCGCCTCGGATCGCGGGATCCTGTCGAGCAATCTCAACTCCGACGGGCGGCATCACGATTTACTTTATGTCGATGGCGGCCCCTCCAGCACCGGCAATGCGGGGCATGTCCGCATGCTGGGCCGCGAGGTGTTCCGCCATGCGGTCGAGAAGCTGGCGGAGGCGGGCGAAACCGCGCTCGACACGGCCGGCATCGATGCGGCCGACGTGAACTGGGTGGTGCCGCATCAGGCCAACCTGCGGATCATTCGCAAGACCGCGGCGCGCATGGGCATCGACATGTCGCGGGTCGTGGTCACGGTGCAGGACCATGGCAACACCTCGGCCGCCTCGATCCCGCTGGCGCTGTCGGTGGCTGCGGCCTCGGGCCGGATCCGAACCGGCGATCTCATCCTGACCGAAGCGATCGGCGGCGGCCTGGCCTGGGGCGCGGCCACGCTGCGCTGGTAAGACCTGCGCCGGCGGACCAGTCTGGTGCCGGTTGGGCACAGGTCGGGCTTCGGTCCTGTGCGAGACGGGAGCCAGGCCGAGAATCGTTGCAGCGCAGCACGCTCAGAGGCGGTTTATGCATCACAAGGCTGGCGATGACAGTTTCAGCACCAGATTCGCCCGACGTGGCAAGTCCCTGTTATTGACTTTCTTTCCAACATCTTTCTAATTCACATTGTCGCTTTTTCCAGGCGGTGGTGGGCAAAGGTCAATAAGAACGGCGGCGGGAGTTTAGCCTTGGGCGAGAAGACACTGACAAGGCTGGATCTTACGGAAGCCGTTTACCGCGAGGTCGGGCTGTCACGGAACGAATCCGCGCAGTTGGTCGAGAACGTGTTGGAACTGATGTCTGATGCACTGGTGCGTGGCGAGACTGTGAAGATATCGTCTTTCGGGACGTTCAATGTGCGCTCGAAGAATCGGCGCATCGGACGCAACCCCAAGACCGGAGAGGAAGTGCCGATCGAACCCAGGCGCGTTCTTGTGTTCCGGGCCTCCCACATCATGAAGGATAAGGTGAACGACGGCCTGTAATGGCTTGATTAGGCTGATGTGTATGGAAGGAGGCGATCCGCATGGGGATGGCACAGATGAAGAAGTCGCCGCAGGCGTTCCGCACCATCAGCGAGGTGGCGGAAACCCTGGATATACCGGCGCATGTGCTGCGATTTTGGGAAAGCCGGTTTCCGCAGCTTCGGCCGATGAAATCGAGCGGCGGGCGGCGCTATTATCGGCCTGACGACGTGGATCTGCTGCGCGGCATCCGCGAGCTGCTCTATGAGGATGGCATGACCATCAAGGGCGTGCAGAAGATCTTTCGCGAGCAGGGACAGCGCGCGGTGATCGATCGCGGCCGAACCAAGAGTGCGGACGAGATGCCGACCAAGCCCGATACCGATACGGCAGACGCCCAACCGGCGCGATCGGCGGCCGCCGGGCATGAAGAATTGTGGGATGACAACGACCTGATCGACGATCTTGAACCGCAGGCCGGGCCCAAGATCACGGCCGAGCCGCGGCGGCGGGCAAGCGCCCAGAGGCCCGCTGACGGCGCGGCCCTGCCGGCCGAGGCCCTTGCTGCCGACGCCCTGCCTGCCGATGCCCTGCCTGCCGATGCCCTGCCTGCCGATGCTCTGCCTGCTGCCGAGCGGCTGACGCTGATCGAGGATGCGATCGGGCGGCTCGAATCGGTGCGCGCCCGGATCCTGCGCGAACTTGACGACTGACCCGACGCGCGGCGCTCTCTCAGGGGGTGGGCGGCAGCCTGGACAGCCGCTTTCACCCTTGCACCCGGCTTACAAACCGATATACGCAGAGCCGTCGGTCGGGCCGTGGCGCAGCTTGGTAGCGCGCTTGCATGGGGCGCAAGAGGTCGTGAGTTCGAATCTCGCCGGCCCGACCAAAACCCCTCTTCAGGCCAGACCGCACGTTTTCCCATGACCGATCCCGCCGCGTCGGTGGACCATCCCGCTTCCGACCCCTCCGGCGTTCTGCCCGACGCGGCCATAGCCCGGCTCATCGAGACCGGCGCCGTCGCCGCACAGCCCGGTATCGACACCGGCCAGATCCAACCGGCATCGCTCGACCTGCGCCTGGGGCCTGTTGCATGGCGGGTGCGGGCCTCGTTCCTGGCCGGGGCCACCCGGTCGGTCGCTCAACGGCTCGACGCTTTTTCGATGCACCGGATGGATCTGCATGACGGCGCGGTGCTGGAGACAGGCTGCGTCTACATCGTGCCGCTGATGGAGACCCTTGATCTGCCGCCTGACATCTCCGCCGTGGCCAATGCCAAAAGCTCCACCGGACGGCTCGATCTCTTCACCCGGCTGATCACCGATCGCGGGGAGGAGTTCGACCGCATCGATGCCGGCTATGCCGGGCCGCTTTATGCCGAGATCAGCCCGCGGAGCTTTTCGGTTCTGGTCCGGCCCGGCATGCGGCTCAACCAGATCCGCTTTCGCCGGGGGCAGGCACTGCTCGACGATGCGACGCTCGGCGCGCTCCATGCCGAACGGGGGCTTGTCGACCGCGCGCCGCATATCGATGGCGGCATCGGGTTTTCGGTCGATCTTGCACCGCAAAGCGGCCAGCCGGCGGGATGGCGGGCCAAACCGCATTCCGGCCTGATCGATCTCGACCGGATCGCGCATTACCCCATTGGCGAGTTTTGGGAGCCGGTCGAGCCACGCCCCGAGGGCGGCATTATCCTCGACCCCGGCGCCTTTTACATTTTGGTCAGCCGTGAGGCGGTGCATGTGCCACCGGATTATGCCGCCGAGATGGCGCCCTATTTGGCCATGGTGGGCGAGTTCCGGGTGCATTACGCGGGGTTCTTTGACCCCGGCTTTGGCCATGCCGCGGCCGGGGGCGGCGGGGCGCGCGGGGTCCTGGAGGTGCGCTGCCATGAGGCGCCCTTTGCGCTGGAACACGGGCAGATTGTCGGGCGGCTTGTTTATGAGCGGATGGCCGCCCCGCCCGAGCGCTTGTACGGAACCGCGCTCGGCTCGACCTATCAGGGGCAGGGTCTGCGGCTGGCAAAGCAGTTCCGCAGCGATTGAGCCCTAACGCGCTGCAAGCTGTGCGGCGATCAGCTTGCCGATCATCGCATCGACCTCCGGCATCAGCCGCTCGACCGTCAGCGCCATGGCATCCTCAAGCAACCGCGCCCTCACCGCCTCCGAGCCAAAGGAGGGCGAGAGCTCGCTCAGATCGGTAAGCGCGCTGGCCGTGCCATAGGGATAGCCGTTGCGCACATCCAAAAGCAGCGCCTGCGCCACGCCTTCGGCCGAGACCGTGCGGGTGGGCAGGAACGCCCCGCCGATGATGGTCAGATCCGCCACGGCGAGCAGGGTGTTGGTCTTCTCGGTGCGCGCGCCCAGCTCATAGACCAGCACCGCATCGACATGCTGGCGCGCCGCGCCCAGACGGATCTCGCGGATGGGGTCGCAATAGGGCACGCACTCACTGCCCGAGGCCAGCGCGGCAATCAACGGGCTGATCGCGACGAACTCGCCCAGATTGGCGTGTTTTGCAACCAGGCTGCGCCACTGCTCGGCCTCCTCCTCGGGGATCGCGGTCAGCCGTCCGTTCACGATCCGCGCCAGACCGAACCGCCCAGGGATCTGCAATTGCGGATCGACCGAAGCGGCCTTGACGACCTCCTGATCGATCGAAATCGGCGTGCCGGGCGTTGCCGTGGGCGTTGGCACCGGCTGGGTGTAGGCAGCAAGGTACTTGGTGCCGGAGGTGGTCTGAATGTCATTGCCGCACCCGATCAGCGGCAGGACAAGCGCGAGGGCAATCATAAGACGTGGGGTTTGGGGCATGGGATTCTCCAAAAATGGGTTATTTACCCATTCTATGCGCCGATCCCGGATTGCGCGCAATCAAAAAATGGGTAATTATCCCATTGTGACCGAGGCCACGCCCCTGCTCCGCGCCCTTCGCCGGGTCCTGCGCCCCCTTGTTGGGCTGATGATGGCGCGCGGGCTGCGCTATCCCGAGCTGTGCGAACTGCTCAAGGCGATCTATATCGAGACGGCCGAGCGCAGCTTCGGGATCGCAGGGCGGCGCATGACCGACAGCCGGCTGAGCCTGCTCACCGGGTTGCAGCGCAAGGATCTGCGACAGCGCCGCGAGGCAGCGTCGGCCGATCCCGCGCCGGGTGCCGGTCCCCTGCCCAGGCTGATCCTCGCCTGGCAGACCCTGCCTGCCTATCAGCACGACAGCGGCGGGCCTCGTCCCCTGCCCCGCCAGGGCCCGGCGCCGAGTTTCGAAAGCCTGGTTGCTGAGATCAGCCGCGACATGCATCCCCGCACGCTCTTGGATGAGATGATGCGCCAGAACCTGGTCGCGACCGATGCGCAGGCGCGGATTGGGCTGTGCGCCACGGCCTTTCTGCCCCGCGAGGAGGCCGACCGGTTGGGCTATCTCGGCGCCAATCTGGGCGACCATGCCATGGCGGCCTGCGCCAATCTGACCGAGCCGCCGCCGGGCGGGCCGTTCTTTGAGCGCGCCGCGCATTTCAACGGGCTGACGCCCGCGGCGCTTGGGGAGCTCGACACGCTGGCCCGCGCCCTGCAGGCTGACGCCCTGGCCCAGATTGCCGCGCGTGCCACGGCGCTTCAGACCCGCGATGCCGGCTCGCCCGAGGCCCGGGGCCGGTTTCGCGCCGGCGCCTTTGTCTATCACGAGGAGACGCCGCCATGATCCGTCCGTTCGTTTGGAGCCTGGGCGTGGCACTGGCGCTGCTGGCAGGCTGTGCGTCACCGCCGCCACGCGCCCCGGCACCGGACCCGCCGCCGGATGTGACGGCAGATCCCAGCGACAGCGCGGACTGCCCGCGCGAAGGGTTCATGGAGCCCTTCGGCGAGGAAAAGGATGGCGGGATTGGCGGGACGGGACATTCCGACGACGCGTGCTGATCGCGCGCGGCCCCGGCCACGCGTTTAGCGGAGGAAGCCCCAGGTGTCGCCGCCCGGGTTGTGGCGGCACCGGGTGACTGGACAATGGTTCGCGGGGCCCCAGGGCACGGGTTGTTGCAGCAGCAGGTGGCCGGGCACTGTTGACGTGGCGCCAGGCGCCGCGGCCCCAGGTAACTGGACCTTGGTTGGCGCGGCCCCGGGCGCCGCGGATCCAAGCGACGCGGCCCCAATCGAAGCGGCCCCAATCGACGCAGATCCAATCGACGCGGCCAGAGGTGACGCGGCTGAAGGGGTGACGTGGTACAGGCGGGCGCGGGTCAGACCCGGCCTGTCAACGCACGCATGGCAAGCCCGGCCCGGCGGCGGAACTCGCTTTCCGACCCAAGATTGCCCGGCATGTCGCCGCCGCGACATGCCCGCCGCAGAAGCCAGCCGGCCCGCCATCCCGCCCGCAGCGCCGGGTAAACCGCGCGCGGCGCCGTGCGGGCCGCCGTCAGCCCGGCCCGATGGCGGGCCTGGGCCTCTGCCCCCAACGCCGCAATGGCGGCCGCGAGTGCCGTGGTGGTGCGACCCTCCTGCAAGGCCGCCCGGTCGGACCGCCCCATATCCGGCAGGGGAAGCACCCCGCGCGCCGCCAGCACCGGCAGCGCCCGCAGCAGATTGGCAGCACCCGAGGCAAACCCGATGCCCTGCGCGGCGGTGAGGCCCGCATCGCGCGCGGCCGGCGGCGCCTGCGCATCGCCCAGCACCTGCACCGCCAGCGCCATCGGGGTGGCAGCGCTGCCCTCCAGATAGGCGTGCAGCGCAGCGACATCGGTCGGATGCCCGGGCTCGCGATCGCACCGCCGCGCGGCGATGAGCGTCTCGAACCTGTGGGCCTCCAGCC
>JBCBKN010000110.1:0-12020 GCA_038521775.1 Pseudomonadota bacterium
GCGGCATCGATGGTCACCAGCACGTCATGGTAAAGATGCCGCGGATCCGCGTCGGGCGTGGCATGGGTGGCGCTGAGATTGAGGCGGGAGTGAAGCTGCCAGGGTCCCGGGCCAAAGAAGGCCTCGCGCGGAACCGCCCCGAACGCCTCGACAACCCGCGGGTCGGAGCGAACCGGCGCCACGGCCCCGATATCCTCGGCATACCAGCGGCGCGCCGCTTTCAACTCATCCATGCCGCAGCCACCCCTCATCTCGGGGCATCCCATCCGGCCCCGCGCTCGCACCTTCTTCTTGGCAAAAATACTCAAATGCAGCGCCAGAACCAGGCGCTGCATCCCAACAAATGTCAGACCGTGCCGCCCAGCGACCCTTCCAGCTCCGCGAGCTCCTGCCCGCCGGCCATCAGGTCCTGAAGCGCCTCCGGGGTGATCTGCCCCCGCTCCGCCGTGCCCAGCGTGCGGCCGCGGTTGAGCACCGTGAACCGATCGCCCACCGCCAGCGCATGGCGCACGTTATGGGTGATGAACACCACCGCGATCCCCTGCTTGCGCACCTTGTCGATGGTCGCCAGCACATTGGAGGTCTGGCGCACGCCCAAAGCCGAGGTCGGCTCGTCCAGGATCAGCACCTTGGCCCCGAAATGCACCGCCCGCGCAATCGCCACCGTCTGCCGCTCGCCGCCCGAGAGCGTGCCCACCGCCTGATCGGGCCCGCGCAGATTGATGCCCATCTTGCGCATCTCTTCCATGGTGACCCGGTCGGCCTGGGCCCGATCATAAAAGGGAATGCCCAGCACCCGGCGCGTCGGCTCATTGCCCATGAAGAAATTGCGGCTCACCCCCATGAGCGGGATCATCGCAAGGTCCTGATAGACCGTGGCAATCCCAGCCGCGATCGCATCGCGCGGATCGGCAAAGGCCATCTTGCGGCCCTCAAACAAGATCTCGCCGCGGGTCGGTTTGTGCACCCCGGCCATGGTCTTGATGAAGGTCGACTTGCCTGCGCCATTATCGCCCAAAAGGCAGTGGCACTCGCCGGGAAAGATGTCGACCGACACCCCGGCCAGCGCGATGACCGAGCCGAAATGCTTCTCGATCTCGCGCATCTGGATGATCGGCGCGCCCGCGGATCCGTTCTCGGCCATCTCAACGCTCCCCGGTGATGATGCGGCGGATATAGGTGTTGAGGATCACCGCGCCGAGCAGGATCACCCCCAGAAACACCCGGAAAAGCGAGCTTTCCACCCCGGCAAAGAAGAGCCCCTGCTGGACCACCCCGAAGATCAGCGCCCCCAGCGCCGCCCCGATCACCGAGCCATAGCCGCCCGTGAGCAGCGCACCGCCGATCACCACCGCAATGATCGCCTCAAACTCCTTGAGGATGCCGCGATCCGCCCCGGCCGAGCCGAACTCCATCACCTGGCAGGTGGCAAAGACCGTCGCGCAAAAGGCGGTGAACATGAACATCAGGATCTTCACCCGGTTCACCGGCACGCCCACATAGCGCGCGGCCCGCGCGTCGCCGCCCGCCGCGAAGATCCAGTTCCCGAACCGGGTGCGGGTGAGCAGGAGATGCCCGAAGATCACCAGCGCCAGCGCCCAGACGATCAGCATCGGCACCCCGTCGACCACCGGCTGCCCGGCACGGGTGCCGCGCTCAAAAACCGCGATGATGCCGACATCGCCCATCCACTGAAACGCCCCCGTGAAGATCTTGCCGCCAAAGACCGGGGCCAGCCAGTCGCCCTCGGCCGCCTCCTTGATCCCGCCAATGATGGTTTTGCGCTCCACCGTCTGGGGCAGATAGATCGTAAAGCCGCGCAGGATGAAGAGAAATGCGAGCGTGACGATAAAGCTCGGCAGCCCGGTTCGGATCACGATGAACCCGTTCACCGCCCCGATCGCCAGCGCCATGGCAAAGGTCACCAGGATCGCCATCCAGACCGGCCAGGCCAGCGTGACCGAGAATATCGCGATCATCATGCCCGAAAACCCGATCATCGAGCCCACCGACAGGTCGAACTCGCCCGCGATCATCAAAAGGCAGGCACCGACCGCGATGATCATGAACTGCGCCGAGACGACCGACCAGTTCATCGCGCCCTGGGCGTTGAACATGCCGCTGTCAAAGGCGGTGAGCAGGAAGAAGGTGAAGACCGCGACCGTGCCGACGATGCCGCCCAGTTCGGGCCGGATCAGGGCGCGCCGGATGGCGGAGATTTCCTTGACGCGTTCGTCAGCGCCCGCGTCCTTGGCCGCACCCGGCCGCGCTGCGTCGGACATGGCTCCGGCTCCTCAGCTGGAAGATGTGGAGGCGGCTGGTGGGCCCAGCCACCATTTCGATGATGCGGGGGCGGCCGGTCAGCCCGGCCGCTGGAGCGTGAGGCGGCCGGTCACCCCGGCCGCCAAGCGGCGCTCAGCGATACTCGCCCGCGAAGGCCTCGACCTTTTCCAGGCCATCGGCGGTCACAAAGCCCGGGCCGGAATTGATGTTGTTGCCCGGCAGCACGCCATAGCGGTGATAGTTCGCCATCACCACAACCGGCAGATAGGCCTGCAGGAAGGGCTGCTGGTCGATCCCCCAATTGATCACGCCCGCCTTGATGCCGTTCACGATCTCGGTGCCCAGATCGAATGTGCCGAAATAGATGTCGCCGGCCAGGCCGTTCTCTTCCAGCGCCAGAATGGTGGGATCGGCCGAGGTCGGCCCCAGGGTCAGGATCGCATCGGTGTCGGGATTGGCGTTGAGATAGGCGAGCACCCGGTTCTTGATCTCGGCAGGGTCCTGTCCGCTGTCGATCATCTGGCTGCCCAGATCTATCTCCAGCGCGTCGGCAAAGCCCTGGCAGCGCTCGACCGAAGAAGGCGAGGAGATGTAGTGGTTCACGCAGAGGAAGGAGGCCACGCCATCGCCCTTGGCCCGCAGCCCCGCGGCATAGCCCGCGTCATATTCGGGCTGGCCGACATACATCAGCGCGCCGACCTCGCGGGCCTGATCCGGCGTGCCGGAATTCATGATGATCACGTCGACCCCGCTGGCCACCGCATCCTTGATCGGGCCCGACAGCACGTCGTAATCGGCCAGCGTGGTGATGATGCCATTGGGCGCCGAGGCGGCGGCCTGTTCGATGATCCGCGCCATATCGGCCAGATCGCCGGTGGGCGGGTTGCGGTACTCAACCTCGACACCCATCTGGTCGCCGGCCAGCGCGATGCCGTTCTTGATGGTGTTCCACCAGCTGTCGCTGTCGGGCGCATGGCTCACCAGCACATAGCGCAGCGTCTCATGGCCATCGGCCAGCGCGGCCATCGGCGATGTGACCAGCAGCGCACCCGCCGCCATCGAGGCAAGAAGCGTTTTCATCGGATCCTCCCAAATCATCTCTGGTCGGGGCGGTTGCCCCGCCTCTCACAAATCAGGAAACCACAGCGGCTGAGTCTTTGCAACCGGTTGCATTCGTCGGCCGGCCCCGGCATCATTGCACCAAAGGGGGTCGCTTGGGTGTTACTCTGAAGGATGTGGCCGAGCTGGCGGGCGTGTCGCGTTCGGCCGTCTCGCGGACCTTTACCCAGGGCGCCTCGGTCTCGCCCAAGACCCGGCGCAAGGTCGAGCGGGCCGCGGCAAAGCTGGGTTATCAGCCCAACGCGCTGGCCTCCTCGCTGACCACAGGGCGCACTAAGCTGATTGGGCTCATCTCCAACAACTTCCACAACCCCATCTTCCTGCAGGTCTTCGATCTCTTCACCCGGGGCTTGCAGGAGCGGGGGCTGCGGCCGCTGCTGGTCAATCTGAGCGAGGAGCGCGACCCCGATGCCTCGCTGCGCATGCTGCGGCAATATTCCGTCGATGGGGTGATCGTCGCCTCCTCGACCCTGCCGCCCACCTTTCCCCGCGCCTTTCGCGATGCGGGGGTGCCGGTGGTGCATTCCTTCGGGCGGTTTTCCAGCATGCCCGAGGTGCATGTGGTGGGCATCGACAATGTCGAATGCGGGCGGATGGCGGCACGCGCCCTGATCGCCCGCGGGCACCGGCATATCGGCTTTCTGGGCGGGCCGGAAACTGCGACCTCGACCCAGGACCGTTATCGCGGCTTTGCCGAGGTGGTGGCGGCCCAGCCGGGGCTGCAGGTCGGCGTGACCTATGCCGCGGCCTATTCCTTTGAGGCCGGGCGCGCCGAGATGGGCCGCGAAATCGCCCGCGGCCCGGCCGAGGCCTATTTCTGCGGCGATGACGTGCTCTCGATCGGGGCGCTGAGCGCGGCGCAATCGGCCGGGCTGGCGGTGCCGGGCGATCTGGGGCTGGTGGGCCTCAATGACATGGAGATGGCGGGCTGGCAGAATATCGATCTGACCACCATCCATCAGCCGGTGCGCCAGATCATCGACACCTCCATTGACGTGGTGGTCTCGCTTCTCGACGATGCCGAGCGACTGCCCGAGGCGCGGCTTTTCCCCTGCCGGCTCGTCGAGCGCGGCACGCTCAGACCGCTGCCCCCAGGTGCAGAGCCGGAGAGGAGGGACCGATGACTGAGCGCAAGACCCCCGAGACCCTGCGCAGCGCGCGCTGGTTTGCGCCCGACGATCTGCGCAGCTTCGGCCACCGCTCGCGCGCCATGCAGATGGGGCTGGGGCCCGAGGATTGGGCCGGCCGCCCGGCGATTGCCATCATCAACACCTGGTCGGACATCAACCCCTGCCATGCGCATTTCCGCGACCGGGCCGAGTTTGTGCGCAAGGGCGTGTTGCAGGCCGGCGGGTTTCCCATCGAGTTGCCGGCCATGTCGCTGGCCGAGGCCTTTGTGCGCCCCGCCGCGATGCTTTACCGCAACCTTCTGGCGATGGAGACCGAGGAGCTGATCCGCTCCCACCCCATCGATGGCGCCGTGCTGCTGGGCGGCTGCGACAAGACCACCCCGGGGCTGGTGATGGGCGCGATCTCGGCCGGGGTGCCCTTCATCTACATGCCCGGCGGGCCGATGTTGCGGGGCAATTACGCCGGTCAGGTGCTGGGATCGGGCTCAGACACCTGGAAATACTGGGATGAGCGCCGTGCCGGCACCATTGACGAGGCTGAATGGCGCGGGGTGGAGGGCGGCATTGCCCGCTCCTACGGCCATTGCATGACCATGGGCACCGCCTCGACCATGACGGCCATTGCCGATGCGATGGGGCTGTGTCTGACCGGGGCCTCGTCGATCCCTGCCCCGGATGCGAACCACCAGCGCATGGCCGCGGCTTGCGGGCGGCGGATCGTCGAGATGGTGTGGGAGGATCTGACCCCGCCGCGCCTCCTGACCCGCGCATCGATCGACAATGCCGCGACGGTCGCGATGTCGATGGGCTGTTCGACCAATGCCGTGGTGCACATCATCGCCATGGCCCGGCGGGCGGGCATCGATTACGGGCTCGATGACCTTGACAGGCTGGGCCGCACCGTCCCCGTGATCGCGAATATCCGCCCCGCCGGCACGACCTATCTGATGGAGGATTTCTTCTATGCAGGCGGGCTGCGCGCGCTGATGACCCGGCTGGCCGACCGGCTGGATCTGAGCGCGCCCACCGTCAGCGGCCGCAGCCTGGGCGAGGAGATCGCGGGCGCCAAGGTCTATAATGACGATGTGATCCGGCCGCTCAAGAACCCGATCTATCACGAGGGCTCGCTTGCCGTGCTGCGCGGCAATCTTTGCCCCGACGGTGCTGTGATCAAGCCGGCGGCCTGCGAGGCGCGGTTTCAGACCCATGAAGGCCCGGCGCTGGTTTTTGACAGCTATCCCGAGATGAAGGCGGCCATCGAGGATGACACCCTCGATGTCACCCCCGATCATGTGCTGGTGCTGCGCAATGCCGGGCCGCAGGGGGGGCCGGGCTTTCCCGAATGGGGGATGCTGCCGATCCCCAAACGCCTGGTGCAGGCGGGGGTGCGCGACATGCTGCGGATCTCGGACGCGCGGATGTCCGGCACCTCTTATGGCGCCTGCGTGCTGCATGCAGCACCCGAGGCCTTTATCGGCGGGCCGCTGGCGCTCCTGCAAACCGGCGACATCGTCCGGCTCAGCATTCCCGACCGGCGGCTCGACATGCTGGTCTCAGACGAGGAACTGGCCGCGCGCCGGGCCGCCTGGGTGGCGCCTGCCCCCCGCTATGCGCGCGGCTGGGGCTGGATGTTCCTGCGCCATGTCGCCCAGGCCAATGAGGGCTGCGATTTCGACTATCTGACCACCGAATTCGGCGCCCCGGTCGGCGAGCCCAGCATTTTCTGACCGGTCGACCGGCCCGTCACGAAACGCAGCGCCGGACAGCAAAAGGGGCCCCGGACTGCCGGGACCCCGTTTGCCACTGAGCAAGCTTTTGCGACCCCAGATCAGGCGTAAAGATCGTAGCTGCCGGTGCTGCCGACGAGATAGCCGACCGATTCCGCGGCATGGGCGGTTTCGGCATCGGCCGAGGTTTCCTCCTGCACATGGATCAGAACGCCGTTGCCACGCTCCTGATAGCGCAAGGCCGCCGTGTCGGCACCGTTCATCGTCTGCATGTCGGCAAAGAACACATCGTCGACGGCAGGCTCGCCGCTGCGCAGTTTGGTCCAGCCGTGATCGGCATCCATGCGGCCGACATGGTCGAAGGCCACGCTCTCCTGGTCTTCGATGGCGATCCAGCCGACGCTTTCAAGCGCGTGGAGGCCGTCATTGGCCTCCTCCTCCTGCAGCTGCACGTCAAAGCCGCTGGCATCGACACTGCTGATCCGGGTGATTTCGGGCGTGCCGCCCGCATCGGTCTGGGTCTGCGCCATGACGACCGGTGCCGCGTCGAAGCCCGCCGACAGGGTCACCGATGTCGCGGTGCTGTTCTGGGCGCTGGCCACGCCCGCCTCGATCACCGTGCCGTCCTGCAAACGGTGCGTGCCGGCCGAGACCGCCATCCAGCTCACCGTTTCGAGCTCATGGTAATCGTTGAGATAGTCCCATTCCTCGATCTGCATCTGAAAGCCGGTATCGGTGACGTTGCGCAGATTGGTCACAATGGGTGAATTGCCGTTCATGCTGGGCGGGCCGAGCACCACGACCGCGTTCTCGATCGCCTCTTCGAATGTGACGTTGATCCAGCTGTCGGCAGCGCTCTGCGAAAGGCTCACCTTGCCCATCTCAAGCCGCCCGGTCTCGACCGACGGGGCTTCGAACATCGCATGGATGCCGGCAGATTTGGAACCGGCCTCGACCGCGAAACTTGCCGAGTTGAGATTGCCCGACCCGCCGACCGATTGCCCGGGCAAGGGCGCAAAATCGAGCCCGGCATCGCCGTGGTAAAAGCGCACCGAGTAGCCCTCGCCGACTGGCACATCTTCGAAGATATACCAGCCATTGGCATTTGTTGTCGTGCTCTCGACCGCCGCGCCATCCTTGCGCAGCTCGACGGTGAAGCCCGCCATGCCGGGGTCGCTTCCGTCATGATCGTTCTGGCCGTCGTCATCGGCATCGACAAAGAACCGCCCGGCAACGATGCCCGTTGGCCCCGGTGCCGGCAGCGGATCGAAGAGGTCCGAGGCCTCAAAGAACGCCTTGGCCTGATCGGGCTCGCCATCGTCGATCCCGGTGATGGCATAGAACATCATACCGGCATCGGACGGGTCATTGAACGCGTAGGCGGCCGGCTCCATGATGTCACGGGCTTCCTGGATGAGCGGCTCATCGCTGTCATCCATCCACTCCCAGCCCTTATTGTTGAACCCCTTGTCGTTGTTGTGACCGTTGTTCTGGTCGCGGATGTCGACAAAGGTCAGGTCCGGGAAATCGGCCTTCAGATCGGCCCAGGTGCGCGCCTCGGTGATCCCCGGCAGGTTGATCACATCGCGGTTTTCGTTCCAGCTGGAATGGCTCAGCAGCGTGACATTGCTGTGATACTTGGTATCGACCGCTTCCAGCGCGCGATAGGCCGCCTCCATCGGGCCGCCTTCGATCATCAGCACCTTCTTGCCGCTCTCGATGATCTCGATCAGCCGCGCCGTCGTGCCGGCGATATCGTCCTGATAGTTGTGTGCCTCGATGCCCAGCTTCTCGGCGAAGTCGCCGCCGGCATCAAGCTCGGACATCCGCGATTCTTCATTCCTTTCGGAAAGGTTGTTGCCGTAAAGGAAGGTCGTCTTGTCGGCATAGCCGCCCGCTTTGGCCAGCAAAGCGGCAATCGGGATCGCGGCGATATCGTCGCGGTCATTGTTGTTGCCGTCAAACTGCATGACGATATGGTCGGCCCATTCGGCCAGACCGCTGGGGTCGATCTCAGGCGCATCCACCGGCGGCTCCGGCGGTGCGGTGCCGGTCACGGTGAAGTCGATCTCGGTGGTGCCCAGCAGTGTGCCCGACGCCCCCGAACCCGAGAACATCTCGACCTTGATCGTCTTGGCCCCGGTGGTCAGCATCTCGCCTGCAAAATCACCGCCCGCATCGCCAAAGAGCGCATAGGGCGACACGCTTTCAACCTGGCTGTGGCTGCCGAAGGTCAGCCTGACGCTGCCCACCGGAATTTCGGGATCGGCCTCAAGCGCGAAATCGGCACCATTGAGCTTCGCCAGATCGATGGTCTCGTTGTCGGTGATCGCGTCGCCGACGCGGGTGTCGGTGTCGGCATTGACCAGGTAGATCTCGGCCGAGATCGGGGCTGGCGGATCTGCAGGAGGGTCCGCCGGGGGATCGGACGGCGGATCGGACGGTGGGTCGCTGGGCGGCTCATCGCCATTGCGCGCCGATTCCGCGCGGCTCAGATCACGCGCGGTGCTCGCTTTGACGTCTTCGTGATAGAGCACCATCCGGTCGAGAACATGCGAAGACGACCGGGCCGAGATTTGGATCTCATAGACCCCCGCCGTATCGAAGGTGGCCTTGATATGATGCCCGTCATGGTCGCTGGTGAACCCGCCCCAGTTCCAGTTCTGCGTGCCGTGAAAGACCTTGAACCAGCCATCGCTGCTCGATCCGTTCGGCGTGCCTGCGCCATCGGGGAAGCTGCCCGGCTCGGCCCCTTTGGGCGCCACGATCGAGCCGTTGTTCTTCTCGCCATAGAACTCGTCGGCCTTGATCTTCAGCCAGGTGTCATTGTGCTCGGTGGTGTTTTCGCCCTTGCCGACCTGGCTGCGCCATTCGAAATTATAGGTGCCGGTCTTGGAGATCTCGACGAAATAGCTGATCACGCCATTGCCCGGATCACCGAAGAACTGTCCGCCTTCCCAGACGATGAAATCACCGCCTGTGGCGCTGCCGGCATTGTCGAGGCGCGACGTGGTCGTCGAATTGTAGGTCGACGCGTTCTTCCAAAAACCCGGCAGGGTGTCGGCCGATTCCATCTCGATGACGACGATGCCATCCTCTTCGATGAAGGCGCCGGTCTCGTTATTCGTGGCGATGGCGTCGCTGGGCGCGGCAGGTGCCGCTTCGGCCGGCGCATCGGCCAGCTCGATCAGACCGACCGTCTGATAGGGTTGCGGCGCCAGGGACGCCTGAAGCCGCGCCAGCAGGCTCGCATCGTCTGAGGCGACCGACAGGTCGGGACCCGCGGCCTCGGCGGTGGAGGCAGGCGCATCGCCTGCGGTTGCACCGATCTGCGGAGCCTCGGCCGCGCTGTCATCGGTCTCGTCGGTTGCGCTGGTCCCCGCCAGAACCGTGTCTTCGCTCCCAAAAACACGGCTGTCCTCCACCTCATCCGCAAGGATCGAGAGAAGTGTTTGATCGTCGCTCATTCGTTGCTCCCGCACACCACTGACACATGGCAGGCCGATCATGCGGACCACCCGGCACTGCACAAGCGCCGTTTGGCCCGCGTCAAAGCTGACCGGTTGCCGAGACCGCACACCCCCTGTGTGCTAAGTGCCGTCTGGTTTCTTCCCCAAGCCATCTCTGGCGCATTTTGCGCCGTACGTCAGGCCCCCGCCTTGCGGTTAACCCTGAGTAAGGATTGTGGCGGAACCTGTCCCGGAACAAGGGGAAAATGTGGCGAAGACCCGGCATAGCGGTGATTGTGATGTAATTCGAAAAAACCGGCAGGTATGTGGCCCGATGCCATGGGCCAAGAACGGCCAAGTTTGCGCCATCTTTGTGAATCGGGGCGGCGCTCCTCACTCGCCTCAGCGCTTTCCCTGGCCGACAGCGGCCCGAGCCCTTTCGAACTCCCTTCAACCAGCAAGCCTGGCCTCTTGCGCATGGGGCAAGCGCCCATCCCGCTCTTGGCGCCGCACCGGCACGGCCTTACCCTGGCTTTTCTCCGGCATGCAGGGCGCAGGTTGCTCGATATGGCGGGACGACCGGGCGCCTGCCCAAGCGCTCGTAACCGCCACAGCCGTGCAGGCAGCAGGCAGCAGGCAGCAGGAGAACCGCGATGGCAGCGCCGCCCCCTCTGGCCGACCGGGTCCTGGTCGTTGTGTTTGACGGGCTGCGGCCGGACTTGATCGCCGGCCGGATGCCGCATCTGCATGGTTTTGCCGACAGCGCGGTGTGGTTCACCGAGGCCTCTTCGGTCTTTCCCTCGATGACCCGGGTGGCGACCACGGCCACGGCCACGGGCTGCTGGCCGGGCGCGCATGGGGTGGTGGGCAACATGTTCCACGCCCCCGCGCTGAAGCCCGGCGCCCCGCTCGACACCTCGAATCGCGGCGATCTGGAGACGGCCGAGCGCGCCTATGGCGGCATCATCACCGCCCGCACACTGGGCGAGCGGCTGGCCGCGGCGGGCAAGCGGCTGGGCGTGGTGCATGCCGGGTCGGTCGGCTCGGCCTATCTGCTCAACCACCGTGCACCGCAGCTTGGGCATTGGACGGTCAGCGCGCACAGCAGGGCGGCCTCGCTGACCCCCGACTGGGTGGCGCGGGCCGAGGCCGAGATCGGTCCCCTGCCCGACACCGACGAGCTGCCGCGCCTGGGCGCGATCGCCTTTGCCGAGGCCGCCGCCCGCGCGCTTGCCCTGGCCGAGGATGGGCCGGATGTGGCGGTGGTGTGGTTTCCCGAACCCGACACCAGCTTTCACTATCTCGAACTGGGCTCGGAAAAGACCGCCATGGCCATGGCCAATGTCGATGCGGCCTTTGCACGGCTGGTCGAGGCGGCGCGGTCCGGCCCGCGGGGCGCGCGCACCGCGATCATCGCCATGTCGGATCATGGGCAGATCAGCATCAACCGGGTGTGGGAGATCGGCGAGGATATGCGCGCCGACGGCCTTTCCGTCTCGCACCGCCCCGACGGGCACGGCCTGGCCCTGACCCGGGGAGTGAGCGGCGAACTGCGCTGCCTGACCGGCGATCATGGCGCGCTGCGCGCCGCGGCAGACTGGCTGATGGGCCGGCCCGAAATCGGCATGATCTTTGCCCGCGACGATCTGGTGGCGGAGCTGCCCGGCACCCTGCCGCTTTCGGCCGTGCATCTGACCCATCCGCGCACGGCCGAGCTCAAATACATCTGTCGCAGCGACAGCGGGCCGGACCATTACGGGCTGCCGGGCTCGACCGTTATCACCGCCGGCCCGCCGGTGGGCGGCGGCATGCATGGCGGGCTCAACCGGCATGAGCTCAACACGGTTCTGATGGTCGCAGCCCCGGGCGCGCCGGGCGGTCGCCGCGACGACCGTCCCTGCGGGCTGATCGACATCGCGCCCACTGTGCTGTCACTGCTTGGTCTTCCGGCCGAGGGCGCGCAGGGCGCCGCGCTGCCCATCGAGCCGATGCCGGCGGCGGTCGAGACCGACCATCTGCACGCGGCGCGTGAAGGATTTGAGCAGCATCTGACGCGTAAGGTGATTGACGGCCGCGCCTATTTGCATGAGGGCGGGCGCGGCTGAGCCACCTGCACCGGATGCAGCGGTCCGTGAGGCGTCACCAATGGGCCGGAATGCTGGCTCGCCCGGCACAAACCTGCCATTCTGATCGGCAGAAAGGCATGTTATGTCTGAACCAGACCCTCCCGCCGACGCATCGACCGCGCCGCGTCTGATTGCGTCTTTGGAGCATCTGACCGGGGCCGCCCGCAACCAGATCACCTGGATCGA
>JBCBKN010000111.1:0-11936 GCA_038521775.1 Pseudomonadota bacterium
ATCGGGGTGCAGATCGTGGGGCAGCGATGGCGCGAGGATCTGATCGTGGACGCGATGCAGGCCATCGAGGCGCAGATCCCGCCGCTTTGCACCACGCTTTGGAGCAGAATGGACTGAGGGCGGGCAGAGCCGGGCTCCGGCCCCTGTCGCTCGGGCCCCTGTCGCTCCGGCCCCTGTCGCTCGGGCCCCTGTCACAGCCTTTGGATGTTGCGCAGCGGCACCCATCCGCTTTGGCCGCGGCGGCTGGAACAGAAGGCCCAGCCATGCAGCACGCGCTTTGCCGCGAGGGTTTCGCCCTTTCGGCAAGTCAGCTCCAGGGCGGAGTAGGGTTCCGTTGCCCGTGGCGGGTCGGTGCCCGCAATCAGGCAATCGGGGATCCAGCCCTCTTTTCCGGCCCGGTTTTTGGCCCAGAGCCAGATATGGCCGTCCCAGCAATCGCTGCGCCCATCCAGCGTGACGGGCTCGTCTTTTGCCAGGTCGATGGGGTCGGGATAGCTCGCCGTCCAGCTTTCGATCACCAGACAGTCGAACTGATCGGGTGCATCATCGCGGGACGGCATGCCTCTCCCCCGCTCGTGCCGACGCGCGCGGCAACGGGGTGAGCCCCGCGCAGCGCGCATCGCTCGGTTCTGCGCGCTGCGCCGACGATGTCACTCCGCCACGATTTCGCCCGGCAGGGTGTTCACGGTCATCGTGTCGCCCGGCTGGAAATGCACGACCGAGCGGATCGACTTGCCTGCCTTGAGCAGATCGAAGGCCGTGTTGATCTGCCCATGGGTCATGTGGTGGGTGATGTAGGGATCGACGCTGAAATCGCCGCGCAGCCATTCATCGACCATGCCGGGCAGCTCGCTGCGGCCCAGCACACCGCCAAAGGCGGTGCCGCGCCAGACCCGGCCGGTGACCAGCTGGAAGGGCCGGGTGGAGATCTCCTGCCCCGCGCCGGCAACCCCGATCACGGTGCATTCGCCCCAGCCCTTATGGCAGGCCTCAAGGGCCGCGCGCATCAGATCGACATTGCCCACCGCCTCGAAGGTGTAGTCGAGCCCGCCGCCGGTCATCTCGACCAGCACATCCTGGATCGGCGCTGCATGATCCTTGGGGTTGATGCATTCGCTGGCGCCCAGCGCCTTGGCCAGCGGAAATTTCGCGGGGTTGATGTCGATCCCGATGATCCGGCCGGCCCCGGCCATCACCGCGCCCTGGATCACCGCCATGCCGACCGCGCCAAGCCCGAAGACCGCCACCGAGGCGCCCGCCTCGACCTTGGCGGTGTTGCGCACCGCCCCCATGCCGGTGGGAACAGCGCAGCCCATGACCGAGGCTTTGGAGAGCGGTGCGGCCTGCGAGATCTTGGCCACGGAAATCTCGGGCAGCACGGTGTACTCGCTGAACGTGCTGGTGCCCATGTAATGCAGGATCTGCTTGCCCTTATAGGAAAAGCGCGAGGTCCCGTCGGGCATCAGCCCGGCACCCTGGGTCTTGCGAATGGTCTGGCACAGATTGGTCTTGCCCGATTTGATATAGGGGCAATTGGGGTCCTCGGGCACATAAAGCGGGATCACATGATCGCCTGGTTTGACCGAGGTGACGCCCGCGCCCACCTCTTCGACCACGCCGCAGCCCTCATGGCCCAGGATGCAGGGAAACAGCCCCTCCGGATCCTCGCCCGAAAGCGTGAACACATCGGTGTGGCACAGGCTGGTGGTCACGATCCGGACCAGAACCTCGCCCTCTTTGGGACCCTCAAGGTCGATCTCTTCGATCTCCAATGGGCGGTTCGGCTCCCAGGCAATTGCAGCGCGCGTTTTCACGTCGGTTCCTCCCTGTGGGTCATGTGCGAATGCACAGGCGTGTGGTGGTTCTCTGGGCCGGGGATCGGGTCGATCCTCAGCGGCAACCGGGCGTGCCCTGTGTCCGCGATCAAGGGCGCGCGGTGCTTGCGCCCCGATGTGGAATGCCCGGGCCGGTCTGTGCCGCGCAAAAGGAGCGGCGCGCCCAGCGGCAAGGCGATCAGCCGTGGCAGATCCTGAATGACGGCGGTGAAGCCCATTTGCGTTCCTGGCCCCCGAGTGGTGCAGATCCGTCAGGCCGAAACGCAATCGGCGCGAAACTGCTCAGAGGATCGGTTGTAACACCATCCAGGCGCAGCACAATCTTCGCTATGCGCGTCAGACCGGCAAAGATGCAGGCCAGGGCCGCGACATCATCGACCGCGCCCGGTTTGCGCAGTCCTCTGTGCTGGACGCCTCGCAGATCAGAAACATGGCGCCGCTTACAAAATCTGGAAGCGCGGCATCGGGCACCCGGCGGGGCAAAGAGCACCGGGGCGCGCCGCATCTTGCCGTGCCGCATCGGGGCGAGGAGCCGCAGTTGGCCGTGCCGTATCGGCGAATGGCGTCACCCGCGCCCTTGGCCTAGGCGCGGGTGCAACCGGATCACTCCCTGACAGCTCGGCCCTGGCTGCGCCCCCAAAGGAACGCTGTGCCGCCTGGGCAAAGAAACGCCGCACGATCCGCCGGCGCCCCGGCAGAGCCAATGGCGGCACGCTCCGCGGTCGCGCCGCCAGGCCCGCTCACGCTTGCGGCTCCGCGCGCCGCCAGATCGGGAACGGGTCGGGCAGTTTGGGCAGCGCATCGGGCCCGGGCGCGAGATGTTCCTCGACCAGCGCCGCGTCGAGCCGCGCCTTGAGGGCCGGCCAGTCGATCCCTGCCCCGATGAACACGATCTCCTGGCGCCGGTCGCCCCAGGGCTCCTCCCAATTGGCCTCCATATAGGCGCGGGCGCTTTCATGATCGGGCCAGCGGTCGCGGGGCACCGCGGCCCACCAGGTGCCCAGCGGCGTGACCGATGACAACGACCCGGCCAGCGAGAACTCGGCCACCCAATCGGGCCGCGTTGCAATCCAGAAATGACCTTTCGAGCGGATCACCCCCGGCAATTCGCCATTGAGCACCGCCATGATCCGCTCGGGATGAAACGGCCGGCGCGCGCGATAGACATGGCTGGTGACGCCATACTCTTCGGTCTCCGGCACATGGTCGGCAAACCCGTAGAGCTCCTTGACCCACATCGGGTGCTGATGCGCCTTCTCGAAATCGAAAAGGCCGGTGTCCAGGATCTCGCCGGCCGGCACATTGGAATGGTTGGTCTCGATGATCTCGGCATCGGCATTCAGGCTGCGGATGATCTTGCGCGCCGCATCGACCTGGGCAGGCGTGGCATCGGCGACCTTGTTGAGGATCACCACATCGGCAAACTCCATCTGGTCGGTCAGCAGATGCACCAACGTGCGCTCATCCTCCTCGCCCAGGGTCTCGCCGCGGTCGCGCAGGAAATCATGGCTGGCATAATCTCTGAGCAGGTTCACCGCATCGACCACGGTGACCATGGTGTCGAGCCGGGCGACGTCCGACAGGCTCACCCCGCCCTCATCGCGAAACTCAAAGGTCGCGGCCACCGGCAATGGCTCGGAGATGCCGGTCGATTCGATCAGCAGATAGTCGAACCGCCCCTCGGCGGCCAGGCGCCGGACCTCCTCAAGCAGATCGTCGCGCAACGTGCAGCAGATGCAGCCATTGGTCATTTCGACCAGGGTCTCATCGGTGCGGCTGAGCTCGGTATCCGCGCGCACCAGATCCGCGTCGATATTGACCTCGGACATGTCGTTGACGATGACCGCAACGCGGCGGCCTTCGCGATTGTTCAGAACGCGGTTCAGAAGCGTCGTCTTCCCGGCGCCCAGGAAGCCGGACAGGACGGTGACGGGCAGGCGTGTGTCCATAACAGACATGGCTGGCTCCTCATTTGGATCTCAGAGCGTGATGACTTGATCGGGGTTTGCCGGGCCAAGCGCGGCGTAGAGTTGCGGGAAGCATCCGACATGAACGCCGTCGACGACGCCCTTCGGCGTGACTTCGCCGGTGCCGCATTGGTGCAGCTCGCCCTCGGCCAGATCGCGGCGCAAGGCGCATTGGTCGCACATCATCAGAAGGATGTTCTTTTCCGCCGCAACCTTGGCCAGACGCTCGCCGATCGCATCGCCCTTGCGCAGGCAAAACAGATTGTCGTCAAAAAAGAAGATGCCGACGACCTCGGCCCCGTGCTGTCCGCTCTCCAGCTGAGGCAAAATCATCGTCGCCAGTTTGTAGGTCGAAGCCATGTTGGTGGCCAGAACATAGGCAACTTTCATTTCGATGAAGGCCCTTCATTTGATGGATCTGGTGTCGCAGGTCTACTCTTGGTGGCGCGCCTGGCTGGGGTCCCGGACATGATGCTGCGCGCGGACCCGATGTCCAGGGGCGCCCGGCTGTCGACGACCCCATGCGCAGCTTCCGTCGAGACCATGAGGTGTTCTCCAATGTAACAACATAACAGTCAACACGGAATTACGCCGCCGGATGTGCCAATCGCGGTTTCGCAACAGGTGACCCGCCCCCGCCCTGCCGCAGATGCTGGTGACGCCGATGCTAGTTTCGCCGCTTTCCTTCGGCTGCCGCCAATCCCACACCGGCCAGGACCAAGGGGAGGGAGAGCATGAAGGTTGCCGCCATCGGCAGGCGGAAAATGAACATATCGGCCACGATCACCCAGAGCAGCGCGACGTATTCGAAGGGTGCGAGCCGCGAGGCTTCGGCAAAGCGGAAGGCCAGCGTCATTGCAATATGCCCAAACCCCCCGAAAAGCCCGGCGGCGATGAGCAGGACCAGCGTCTCGATCCCAGGCCAGACCCAGCCCCAGGCGACGGTCGGCAGAGCGGCGAGCAGCGACGCCAGCACGAAATAAAGCGCGATCGCCCCCGGGCTCTCGGTCCGGTTCAGGCTGCGCACCATGATCAGGGCCAAAGCGGTCAGCGCCGCGGAAATCACCCCCAGCAGAAAGCCCGTAAAGCGCCTGCCGCTGGCTCCTGCCCCGCCCAGCTCGGGCCAAACCAGCACCACGACGCCGGCAAAGCCCAGCGCCAGCCCGCCGACCCGCCACAAGGTGAGCCGTTCAGAGAGGATCACCGCGCCGGCAACCGCCATCAGGACGGGCGCGAGCTGTGCAACGAGGATCGCTTCGGCGACATTCAGCCGGGCGATGGCGGCAAAGGAGGTGAACAGCGCCAGCGCCCCGAAGGCCGAGCGCACGAGATGCCCGAACGGCCGCTTGGTTGCCAGGCCATTGGGAAACTCGTTGCGCAGCCACAGGAAGACGACCAGCGGGATCAGCGCAAAGGCTGCGCGAAAGAACACCACCTGGCCCAGCGGCACGGCCTCGCTCACCGCCTTCACGCTCACGAACATGCCGGTCATCAACAGACCCGAAAGCAGCCGCAGGCCGATCCCGAGGCCCGGCCGGTCGGTGCCGCTCATGCCGTCTCGCCCCGGGTCAGCCGGTCGCGCAATGCATCGCCCGCAAGGTTGATCGCCAGCACGCAGGCCACCACCGCAAGCCCGGGCCAGATCATCTGCAGGGGTGTGGAGCGCATATGGATGCGTGCATCCAGCAGCATCGTGCCCCATTCGGGCAGCGGCGGCTGCACGCCAAAGCCCAGAAACCCCAGCGCCGAGATCCCCAGGATTGCGCGGGCAAACATCCCCGTCCAGACCACGATCAGCGAGGGTACGAGCGCCGGCAGATAATGCCAGCGCGCAATCGCAAGCGGCGACATGCCCGCCAGCCTGGCCTGCAGAACATAGCCGCGGCTCGCCTGGGCAAGCCCGATGCCCCGGGCCACCCGCGCATAGCGCATCCAACCGGTGATCGAGAGCGCAAAGATCAGGCTGCCGGTCCCTGCGCCCAAAAGCCCCGCGATCACCACGGCCGCGACAAGCTCGGGAAAGGCCAGGAAGGTGTCGGTGACCCGCATGGCCGCCCAATCGACCGTCGCGCCGCCCAGCGCTGCGGCAAGCCCGACCAGCGTGCCCATGGCAAGGCCGATGAGCGAGATCAGGAAGGCCAGGCCCAGCGAGGCGCGCGCGCCATGCAAAAGGCGCGAGAGGATGTCGCGCCCCAGCGCATCGGTGCCCAGCAGCCAGTCTCCACCAGGCCCCTTCAGCCGAGCGGGGATGTTGATTTGCGTCGGATCATGCGGCGCGAGATGCGGTCCGAGCCCGGCCAGCAGGACAAAGATCGTGACAAGCGCGAGCACGCTACGCATCGCGCGCGCCAATCCGGGGGTCGATCCAGCGATAGATCAGATCGATGACAAGGTTGGTTGCGACAAAGAACAGCGCCGTCAGCATCACCACCGCCTGCACCTTCGGAAAGTCACGCGCTTCAATGGCATCGACCAGAAAACTGCCAAGGCCGGGGCGGGCGAAAATCACCTCGACCATCACCGCGCCCTCCAACAGAAAGGCAAGCTCCAGCCCAAAGACCGTGATCACCGGCACTGCCGCATGCGGGGCGACATGATCGCGGTTGATCTCACGGTCGCCGACGCCGCGCCGGCGCAAGGCCGGGAGGAAGGGCTGGTCGCGCGCCTCCAGAATGCCCGAGCGCAGAATGCGGGTCAGCGCCGCGGCCACCCCCAGGCCCAGGGTGACAGCCGGCAGGACAATATGCGCCGGCGTGCGCGCGCCCATTGCCGGCAGCCAAGCCAAATTGACGGCAAAGAGCAGGATCAGGAGCAGACCCAGCCAATAGGCGGGGATTGCGGTTCCCAGCGACGCGATGGCGACAGACAGCCGGTCGATCCAGCTGCCGGGCCGACGGGTCGCCAGGATCGCAAGCGGCAGGGACACCGCCAGCCCGATGGCCAGGCCCGCCAGCGCAAGCGGCAGGGTATGGGCCAGGGCGGCGGCCAGATCCGGCCATACCGGCCGACCGGTGACCGCCGAGCGGCCGAAATCGCCCGTGAGCAGCGGGGCAAGCCAGGCCCGAAAGGCGGGCCAGAACCCTCCGTCCAGCCCCGCATCGGCCCGCACATAGGCAATGACCTCATCGGTCACGATGGCATCATAACGCGCAATGGCAATGGCCAGCGCAGGGTCGCCCGGCGCATGCCACAAAAGGGCAAAGGTGGCCAGGGCCGTTGCCGCCAGCACCACAGCGGTGCGCAGCAGAAGGCCGGCGAGGATCATGCCATCCGGTCCAACGGGCCAAGCGGGCCAAGCGCGCCAAGCGCAACGGCCGCATCGCGCAAACGGCGCCCATAGGCGGTGCCGGGCGCCTCGACGAATGACCGCGCCGGGCCCAGCTCGTCGATCTCGCCTGCGCACAGCAGAGCGATCTCATCGGCATAGGCCGCGGCATAGCCCAGATCATGGGTGACGATGAGGGCGGCAAACCCCGCCTCGGCCTGCAGCTCGGCAATCAGCCGGGCGGTGAGTTTTTGGGTGACCGCGTCAAGCGCCGAGAGCGGCTCATCGAACAGCACCAGCGGCGGGGCGGCGATCAGCGCCCGCAGGATCCCGGCCCGCTGCGCCTGCCCGATCGACACGTCCGCGGGCCGCCGGTCAAGCAGGGTCTGCGGCAGCTCCAGCCCCTGGCAGAGCCGGGCGAGGCGGTCGGGGTCGACAGCCCGCCGCTGCGCGGTCAGCGGTTCGAGCACCGAGCGGCGCAGGCTCAGCCCGGGGTTGAAGGCGGCGCGTGGCTCTTGCATGACAAGGGCCGGGCGGCTGGACCGGACCGGCGCCCCGGCCCAGCTGACCTGGCCCGCGGTCAGCCGCACCAGCCCCAGAACCGCGGCAATCAGGGTCGATTTGCCGGCACCGCTCTCGCCCACCACCGCTAGGGTGCGGCCCGGTGCGAGGGAGAGCGACACATTCCTGAGTGTTGCCCGACGAGCGCGGGTCACGCAAACGCCGTCCATCCTCAGCATGGCAGCGCCAACCAATGCCGGTGGGCGCAGAGGGCCCGGGCCGCCGAGGAGCGTGGCGCGGCCAGCACGGCCTGGATTGGCGCATCCTCGACGATCCGCCCCGCATCCATCACCATCAAGCGTTGGACCCGTCCTGTGGCCAGCCCCAAATCATGCGTGATCAGAACCATTGCGCTGGGCTGGCCGTCAAGGCAGCGCTCCAAAAGCGCCATGCTGCCAGCTGCCACGACCGGGTCGAGCGCCGAGGTCGGCTCGTCCAGCACGATGAGATCCGGCACACCGATCAGCGCCATGGCGATGACAAAGCGCTGCTGCATGCCGCGGCTCCACCCCCAGGGGCGCTTGCGCAGATCGGCCCCATCGATGCGCAGCGCCGTGAAGAGAGACGCCCTGCGGGCCGGGTCCGGCGCCTCGCCCAGGGCCCGCTCGGCCTCGCGCCAGTGAAAGCCCATGCTGCGCAGCGGGTCGAGCGCGTCATCGGGGCTTTGCGGCACAAGTGCTGCCCGCCTGCCCTGGCCGCGCAGCGCATCGACCAGCGCATGCCCCAATGTCGATTTCCCCGAGCCCGACGCCCCGACCAGCCCGATGCGCTCGGCCGGGGCAATCTGCAGCGATGTGGGGTGCAGGATCGTTCGGCCCGCGCGCGTTTCGTGCAGGCCCGCGACCGACAGCGTCACCCGATCACCCGATCACCCGATCACCCGCCTACTGGCTCAGCGCGACCTCATGGGTGATCCAATAGGTCTCGGTCGGATGCACGGCATAGCCCGTCAGCCCAGGCCGCGAGACATTGACCTGGCTGACATGGAAGACCGGGATCAGTGCCGCCTCGGCGGCGATGATCTCTTGCACCCGGTCATAGATCTCTGCGCGCTTGGCCGGATCGAAGGTCAAGCGCCCGTCCTTGAGCAGCGCGTCGAGCTCGGCATTGGTGTAGCGACCAGCATTGGACCCGCCATCGGATTTCAGCAGCGCCTCCAGCACCGCACCAGGATCGCCCTGCGGCGTGCTCACCCAGGCCTGCAGGAAGAGATCGGCCGTGCCGGCGGCGATTTCGTCATTGCTGGCGCCATATTCGCCGATGCGGATGGTCGCCGTGATCCCGATTGCCTGCAAAAAGGCCTGGGTCAGCTCGGCGGTCGGCGGCAGGGCGGCCCGCGAGGCATAGGTGACGATGTCGATCTCCAAAGGCGCGCCGTCAAGCATCCAGCGCCCGCCCTCCTTCACCGCGCCTGCCTTGAGCAGCAGCGCCTCGGCTTCGGCCGGATCATGGGGCGCGGCGATGTCTGCGGCCCAGCCCATGCCGGCGGGATAGACGGTGCCTGCGGGCACGCCGCCAACGCCTGAGAGGGCCGCGTCGACGATCCCCTGCCGGTCGATGGCCAGCGACACCGCACGGCGGATCAGCGGGTTGGCCATCGGGCCGCTCTGTGCGTTCACGGTGTAGAAATAGAGCCGCGCGGTGGGGGCCGCAAAGCCCAGCGCCCCGGTGGTCTGGATGCGGGCAAAATCGGTTTCGGGATAGTTGATCACCAGATCGATCTCGCCTGCCTCAAACGCCAGGGCAGCCGAGGCGGGATCGGCCACCTCCACCACGCGGATTTCGGCCAGGCCGGGCGTGCCCAGACGATAGGCGGGGTTTGCCTCGACCCGGTACAGCTGGTCGGGCACCGCCTCGCGAAAGATGTAGGGACCTGTGGCGTTGATCGGGAAGGCCTCCGAAGACGGGCCGAGCACAGCAATGCCCGGCTCGGAGAGCGTCCAGGGAAAGGCCGCATTTGGGCTGTTGGTCTCAAAGATCAGATCGCGCGGACCGTCGGCGCGCATGCCGGCCAGATCGAGCAGTTTTGCAATGCGGGCATTGTGGCCCGGATGCCCCTCCTGCGAAATCGGGGCGATGCCGTCGATCACTGCCTGAGCGGTCACCGGCGTGCCGTCGTGAAAGCGCACCCCTTCGCGCAGCGTCACGCGCCAGATGGTCGGGCTTTCCTGCGCAAAGCGCTCGGCCAGCCGCGGGTAGAGCTTCAGATCATAATCGATGCCCATCAATGTCTCGGTCACGCCGGATTGGTTGGACAGCCAGCCATTATAGCCCGCCCGCGGATCGGGCAGTTCATCGCTGGGGCCGCTCATCGTGGCGATCGTGAGGCTCCCCTCCTGCGCGAGGGCAGGCAGGGCGAGACCGGACGCAACCAGCAGCGCGCAGGCCAGTCGGGTCATAACGGACATCGGCATCTTCCTTCAGGTTTGGATCGCGTGTTCTCTGTACGCGTGTTCTTGGTTCGCATGTTCTCGGTTCGAATGTTCTTGATTCACTGCATGGCGATCGCGCGCGAGGCTGCGGATCTCGGCCCGGGCCAGCCGGGCCAGCGCGTCATCGGTGCTCAGCCCCTCGGCACAGGCGCGCTGCCACAGCCGGCGGGCCGAGCTGGGCGACCAGGGCAGCGCCGCGTCGGCCAGCCAGCGCCGCACTGGCGCGGGCAGCCCGTCATAGACTTGCATGGGATCGCAGGATCGGCGCCGCAGGCGCAGCCCTGTGTGGCCCAGATTGCCGCTCATACCGCGTCCTCGGGGTCGGATATGGCATCGAGCACCAGCACCAGCCGGGTCTCTCCGGTCCCCTCGATGGGGGGCGAGCGGTGGAGCAGCCCCGAGGCGTTCGGGTCGGGCCATTGGGTGCCCCGCAGAAGGATCGGGGCGCCGGTCGGCACGGTGAAGACCTCGCGCGGCTGTTCGCCATCGGTCGAGACCCCATACTGGGTGCCCGTGCCGCGATAGGTGCACAGAAACCGCGCGGTCACCGCGTCGATATGAAACCGCCGGCAGGCATTGCCGGTGATGACGTCGAGCCGCAGGCGCAGATGCGCCGTTGACATCGCATCGGCAAAGAACTGGGCCAATGCGGTGATGTCCTCGATCAGCCAGTCCCGCTCGGGCCCGGCCGGCATCCCGGCCGCATCGCAAAGCGCGATAACGGTGTCATGCACCTGCCGAGGCTGCAAAATCTCGCGGCCCCGCGGCAGCTGTTCGGTCGGCAGCCGGTCGATCCAGTCCTGAAACCCCGGCGCGGGTTGGCGGTGCCAGATCGCCGCCGCCTCACCCGCTTCGAAAAAACTCGAAAGTGCCTCGGGCAGATCCACCACGTTCACCCCGATGGCGGCACTCTCGCTTGCTAAACGCTGAAACCCCACGCTCCGTCTCCTGCTTGCGCGCCCAAGCTGCGCCAGGTGCAATGGCAACCTGTCGGTCGGGCGGTGATCCATTAAACATGGCGACCCCTTCGACCTAGCCTTGTTGCGGGATTCATGCAACATTGAAAGTTACGAATGGCAAACAGGACCTTTATGTGAAACGCAACGGCCGCCTGGCGCTTGCCCTGCACACCCTTGGCCATATGGCGCACGAGCCGGAGCGTGTGCGCACCTCGGCCGATATCGCAGCGCATGCGGGCACCAACGCCGTCGTGGTGCGGCGCGTGCTGGGACGGCTGCGCGAGGCGGGTCTGCTCATCTCGGAACGAGGCCATGCCGGCGGCTGGCGATTGGCGCGCGCCCCGCAAAAGATCAGCCTGGCCGACATCTATCTGGCAATTGATGAGCGGCTTATTCAGACCGGCGAGGAGGTGGCGCGCAGCGATTGCTCGGTCGAGCAGGCCCTGCATCAGCGCGTGTCGCTGGTCTTGGAGGATGTCGAGCGCAGCCTGATCTCGCGCCTTGCGGCAACCTCGATCGCCGAAATGTGCGAGACCTCCACCTAGCCCAGGCGCCCCAGGCCAGCGCAGGACCCATCCCGCCGGCCTGCCGACAGCCGACAGCCGGCCGCCAGCCATTCGTCAGACAGTATTCAGACAGGCGCCAGCCAACGGCCCCGCGGCCGGCACCGCAAACCCGGCGGGTCAGCCGACCAGACCGCATTTTTCGGCGAACGGGTCCCAGCTCGGATCCCGGTGCCAGTCATATTCGGCCCCCTCCGCCATCCATTCCGCCGAGTCTTGCCCAAAAAGATGCGCCGCGGCGGCAAGCGCCATGTCCATCCCGGCCGAGACGCCCGAGGAGGTAAAGAACTTGCCGTCCTGAACCCAACGGGCCTTTTCGACCCAAACGACGCCCGGCCCCAATGGCACGGTGCC
>JBCBKN010000112.1:0-11934 GCA_038521775.1 Pseudomonadota bacterium
GGATATGGTCGGGATGCACCATCTGCGCGTGATGGTCGAAATGCTCGACCTTGCCCGACACGATGCGGCGCGCGCCGGGGGGAAGCTGGCGCAGCAGCCAGTCTTCGCGGTCGAGGAGTTCCAGCTCGTCTTCTTCCATGCCCGCGAAGACTGGCTGCTGCGCCAGCTTCCCCCCGGCGCGCGCCGCATCGTGTCGGGCAAGGTCGAGCATTTCGACCATCACGCGCAGATGGTGCATCCCGACCATATCCTAAGCCCCGAGGATGCAGCGGCGCTGCCGGCATTCGAGCCGGTCTATGGCCTTGGCGCGGGCCTCAATCAGCGCGGCATGCAAAAGGCCGTGGCCGCGGCGCTGGACCACACGCCGGCGCTGCCTGAATGGATCGATCGGTCGCTGGTTGCGCGCGAAGGATGGGCCGATTGGCGCTCGGCCCTGCGGGCCATGCATGATCCGGCCGCAGGCGGCGTGGAAGCCGCGGCCAGGGCACGCGCCCGGCTGGGCTATGACGAGCTTTTGTCCCACCAGGTGGCGCTGGCGCTGGCCCGGGCCCATATGCGCCGCGGCAAGGGGCGCGCGAGCACCGGCGACGGGCGGCTTGGCGACGCGGTGCTGGCGGCCTTGCCCTACCAGCCCACCGGCGCGCAGATCCGCGCCCTCTCAGAAATCGCCGGCGACATGGCCGCGACCCATCGCATGAACCGGCTTTTGCAGGGCGATGTCGGCGCGGGCAAGACGCTGGTCGCGCTGATGGCCATGCTGGTTGCGGTCGAGGCAGGCGGCCAGGCCGCGCTGATGGCACCGACCGAGGTGCTTGCCCGCCAGCATATGTCCGCACTGGGCCCCTTGGCCGCGGCGGCCGGTGTGACGCTTGAGATCCTCACCGGGCGCGACAAGGGCGCGGAGCGGGCGGCCAAGCTTGCCCGCATTGCCAGCGGTGCGGCCAGCATCGTGCTGGGAACCCATGCGCTTTTTCAGCGCGACGTTGCCCTTGCAGATCTGCGCCTTGCGGTGATCGACGAGCAGCACCGGTTCGGCGTGCGCCAGCGGCTTGAACTGGGCACCAAAGGCGCCGGGGCCGACATTCTGGTGATGACCGCGACCCCAATTCCGCGCAGCCTCGCGCTGGCCAGCCATGGCGATATGGACCTGTCTGTTCTCGATGAAAAACCCCCCGGGCGGCAGCCCATCGACACCGTGCTGATCCCCGATGAGCGGCTTTCGCAGATCGTTGAGCGACTGCGCGCGGCCCTTGCAGCCGGGCGACAGGCCTACTGGGTCTGTCCGCTCGTTGAGGAATCTGAGACCGTCGACATGACCGCCGCCGAGGAGCGTGCGGCGGCATTGCGCGATGCGTTGGGTGCCGATCAGGTGGGCCTTGTGCATGGCCAGATGCCCCATGCGGCGCGCGATGCGGCGATGGCCGATTTCGCGGCGGGACGCACCCGCCTGCTGGTCGCCACGACGGTCATCGAGGTGGGGGTCGATGTGCCGACGGCCACAATCATGGTGATCGAAAGTGCTGAGCGCTTCGGTCTGGCCCAGCTTCACCAGCTGCGCGGGCGGGTGGGACGGGGCAGCGAGGCCTCGACCTGTCTTTTGGTCTACACCCCGCCTTTGGGCGAGGCTGCGCGCGCCCGGCTGCAGGTCTTGCGCGAGACCGAGGATGGGTTTCGCATTGCCGAAGAGGATCTGCGTCTGCGCGGAGCAGGCGATCTGATCGGACATGCGCAATCGGGCTTGCCGCGGTTCCGCATTGCGGATCTGGAGCGCGACGTGGCGCTGATGCGCATTGCCCAGGACGATGCGCGGCTGGTGATGGCGCAGGATCCGGGGCTTACGGGCCCGCGCGGCGAGGCGTTGCGCCTGCTGCTGTGGCTGATGGGGCGCGACGCCTCGGTGCGTCTGCTCTCGGTCGGCTGACGGCCGGGGCGAAAGCGGCAAAGGCCCCGCGACACGGCCCGTGAGTGTGTCGAGGGTTCATTTGCATCCCGCTGTCAGATCGGGCGCGCGCATCGTTTGGGTAGTGCCGTCCTGATGATCCCTTAATGTTCCTATAAAGTTCTTGACCTGGCCCAGGGAATCACAGAACATAATAGGAACAAATGACAGGAGAGATCGATGCAGGCCCACCCGCACCAAACCTGGCGCGCCCACCATATCGCTGAAGGGCGGAATGCTGCGCGCGGCGATGAGGACCATGTCACACCGTTGCATGGCGAGGGCGGCGGCGATCTTCGCGCGTTGCTGTGGCGCAGCAGGCGGCTGGGCGGGTTTGCCGACACCATGGCCGCCGCGGCGTTGAGCGTGCTGATCGTTTGCCTTTTCGGCGTGACCTGAGGCAGGGCGCGCAATCGCTGCACCACCAACGAGTTACCTGCCCGTCTGACCTGTGCCGGCGTCGGGTGGGTGCGCCGGCCTGGCCAATCTGCCTCTGCATCCGGACAGTCGTCCGGATGCAGGCCATGCCAGTCGCTCACGGTGGTTCTGTGTGCCGGCAATGATGTGACCCAATGGCGGACCCGATCTTGCGCCACTGCCTGTCGCCTCGGCGGTGGCTTGCCGCGGCTGGACTGTCCCTGTCCGGTCGCACGCCGTTCTATGGACGGATGTCCGGGGCAATTCGACGGTCCGCTTGACTGCCGCCGCTGCGCGTGAGGGATCATGCGCGCGGCGGCCTTTTCCACCTCGCCTTTTTGGTGCGATGCTCGAACGGCTCAGCCGACCGCGGCGGCAATCTCGTCGAACGCGGCCAGGGTCGCCTCGGGCACCAGCATGATCGAGGCATGGCGGTTCTTGTATTCCATCGCCGGGGCAAGAACCTCGTATCCCTGGAACGGGTCGCCCGGCGCATCGGCGCCATATTTGAGCATATTGCGCAGCTCGGTGCGCAGGCGCTCAACCTCGGCGCGGGTGCGCCCGATGGCCTGCTGGCCGAACACCGCGGCGGAGGCCTGGCCGAGGGCGCAGGCCTTGACCTCCTGACCGAACGCGGCGATCCGCCCCGCCTCAAGCACCAGATCGACCGTCACCGTCGACCCGCAAAGCGGCGAGCGCTTCATCACGCGGGCCTGTGGCGCGTCCAATAGCCGCAGATGCGGAATATCGGCGGCAAGCGCCAGGATGCGCTTGGAGTACAGCTTGATGAGCTCGCTCTCTTGGCTGGCCATGGCCGCTTTCCTTCCCGCCACACTTGCCGATAGATAACTCTGGGACGAAACAAGGTGAAGAGGGACGTGCCGCGGTGACGCAGTTCGATGTGGAGAGCCTGGTTCTGACCGAGACCGGCCTGATCCCGGCCATTGCCCAGGATGAAACCGGGGCGGTGCTGATGATGGCCTGGATGTCGCGCGACAGCCTGGCCGAGACGCTTGAGACCGGTCGGGTCACCTATTGGTCGCGCTCGCGCCAGGCGCTGTGGCGAAAGGGCGAGAGTTCGGGCCATGTTCAGCGGCTGATCGAGCTTCGGGTCGATTGTGACCGCGACTGCCTGCTTTTGGTTGTCGAGCAAACGGGCCCGGCCTGTCACACCAACCGACGCTCGTGCTTTTACACCGCGATCCGCGACGGGGCGGAGGTCGAGCTCATGGCCCCGGAGCCGGCGGCAGGCCCAGAATCCGACGCAGAGCATCGGGGCTGACCCCCGTCTCGCGATAGAGGCGCAGCGCGCGCGCATCGTCGCGCTTGGCCAGGCGGCGGCCCTGATCATCGCGCACCAGCCGGTGGTGGTGATACTGCGGCACCGGCAGCTCCAGCAATGCCTGCAGCAGCACATGGATCGCGGTGGCCTCGAACAGATCCATGCCGCGCACGACATGGGTGATGCCCTGCGCGGCATCGTCGGTCACCACGGCGAGGTGATAGGCCGCGGCCTGGCCTTTGCGCGCGACCACAAAATCGCCGATCTCGCCCGGAAAGTCGATCTGATCCAGGCGGTGGATGCCCGGGCGCACGGGCCCGGTTTCCTCAAAGACCGGCAGGGCGCCAGCGCGTTCCCGCACAAGGGCAATGGCCCGGGCGACGTCCAGCCGAATGGCATCGTCGGGGCGCGCGTCCGACATCGGGCGGCCGCGGCAGGTGCCGGGATAGATGCGGCCATCGGGGCCATGGCTCGGAACGCCTTCTTGCGGTGCCCCGGCGGCCTGGGCAATGTCGCTTCGGCTGCATGAGCAGGGATAGGTCAGGCCCAGCTCCGCCAACCGCGCGAGCGCAGCCGCGAACTCCGCGCCGTTGCGCGACTGACAGCGCACCGGTTCGGGCCAGCGCAGCCCCAGCCAGGCAAGATCCTCCAGCAGCATCGTCTCGTATTCCGGTTTCGATCGCACTCGGTCGATATCCTCGATGCGCAGCAGAAACTCGCCGCCGGACGCCCGCGCCAGGTCATAGGCGGTGAGGGCCGAAAAGGCGTGACCCAGATGCAGCGGACCGGTGGGCGAGGGTGCAAAGCGTGTGCGCATGCCCCCTCTCAGCGTCTAGCGTTTGCGCAGCACATAGACGGTTGAGGCCAGCCCGATGCCCGGCAGATGGTCGCCATGCTCCCGGAACATCACCTGGGCGGCACCGGTATCGGCCTGTTCGCGCACCCTGCCTTCGAAGCTGGGATCGGCCAGCGCGTGATCGTTGAGCGAGAAGACAAAGCAGCCGCCGGAGGGCAGGGCCCCCATCACCGCGTCGATCAGCCCGGCGGGCGCATGGCCGGGCGAGATCAGGCCGACCGCCGCGGCATGGGTGTACTGCCCGGCCTCGAATGGCGCATCATCGTTCATATCGGCGAGCCAGACCCGGCGGTAGACGCCGCGGGCCCGGGCCTTGCCCAGCATCTCCTCGGTCAGATCCGAGCCATCCATGGTGGAGAACCCCGCCGCCGCAAAGGCAAGCCCCGACAGACCAGTGCCGCAGCCAATGTCCAAAAGCGGCGCGCCCAGCCCGCCATCGGCGTCTTCCTGCGCGCCGCGCTGGGCCCTGCTGTCGGTCCCCGAAACCGCCGCGGCAAGCGCTTCGGCACATCGGCGCGGCGTGACATAGCCGTTTTCGCCCACTTCCGCGTCATAGGATGCCGCCCAATTGGAATAGAGCGCCCGCGTTGCATCTACCCCGTCCAGCGCATACACGCTGTCGAGAAATTTCCGATCCGCCATCACCACCTCCCGAGGACATTGTAAAAGCCACCGAAGGTCTGTCAAACGGCCGGCCTGCGCGGTCGTGCTTGTCTGAAGGATCGGGGCTGCCGTCGCCCGGGCGTTTGAGCCGGCGATTGACCGCCACTGGGCCGCGCGGCCCGCTCAGTGCATCTCGGCCGTTTCTTCCTGACCGATTGCCGCATCGGCCAGCCAGCCCGTCCAGGCCTGCTTGGCCCGCGCTGTATAGGCGAGCGCCCGCTCGCGCTTGCCGCGCCGCCCGCCCCGCACCCCGTCGAGCGGCGGGAAGAGGCCGAAATTCACATTCATCGGCTGAAAGCTCGTGGCCTCGGCCCCGCCGGTGATGTGGGCGAGCAGCGCCCCGGTCGCCGTGGTCTGGGGCGGCGCAGGCAGATCGCGGCCAGCGGCATCGGAGAGCGCCATCCGCCCGGCCAGCAGCCCCATTGCAGCGCTTTCGACATAGCCCTCAACCCCGGTGATCTGACCGGCAAAGCGCAGCTGCGGCCGCGCGCGCAGCCGCATTTGCCCATCGAGCAGGCGCGGAGAATTCAGAAACGTGTTCCGGTGGATGCCGCCCAGCCGGGCAAAGCGCGCCTCCTCCAGCCCGGGGATCGTCCGCAACACCTCGGCCTGCGCGCCATAGCGCATCTTGGTCTGGAACCCCACGATATTGTAGAGCGTGCCCAGCGCATTGTCGCGGCGAAGCTGCACCACGGCATGGGGTTTCTCGGGCCGGTGCGGATTGGTCAGACCTACGGGTTTGAGCGGGCCGTAGCGCAGGGTCTCGCGGCCCCGCTCGGCCATCACCTCGATGGGCAGACAGCCCTCGAAATAGGGCGCATCCTCGCCGTCGTGAAACGCGGTCTTCTCGGCCGCCAGCAACGCGTCGATAAAGGCATCGTATTGCGCGCGGTCCATGGGGCAGTTGATATAGGCGCGGCGCTCGGCCTCGGTCTCGCCCTTGTCATAGCGCGACTGCATCCAGGCTTGGCCCATATCGATGCTGTCGGCATAGACGATGGGGGCAATCGCATCGAAAAAGGCCAGCGCATCCTGCCCGGTCAGCGCCAGGATGTCGCGGGCCAGCGCCGGCGATGTGAGCGGCCCGGTGGCGATGATGACCGCGCCCCAATCGGCGGGCGGCAGATCGGCAACCTCGCCTCGGGCGATCTCGACCCGTGGATGGGCGGTGAGGCGCGCGGTGATCTCGGCCGAGAACGCCTCGCGGTCCACCGCCAGCGCCCCGCCTGCCGGCACCGAATGGCGGTCGGCGACGGTCATGATGAGCCCGCCCGCCTGGCGCATCTCCCAATGCAGAAGACCCACCGCATTGGTCTCGTCATCGTCCGAGCGAAACGAGTTCGAGCAGACCAGCTCGGCCAGCCCATCGGTGCGATGCGCAAAAGTGCCGGTCTGGGGGCGCATCTCGTGCAATACCGCCTGGTGACCTGCTTGCGCGATCTGCCAGGCGGCCTCGCTGCCGGCCATCCCGCCGCCGATGATGTGAATGGGGTCTGCCATGCCTCTCGTCTACCGCAGCCGGGCCATGAGGGGAAGCGTCAGCCGCGGCGATGCGGGGGCGGTGCGCGGCCCGAGGTCAGGGCAGGACCGGTTCCGCCCGTGCCGGCAAAGCCAAGAGGTCGCGCCCCTTGCGGATCCGTGCCTCGATCAGGGCGCGGCAGTCCTCGCCATCCGAAAGAAGCGCCAGAAGCTCCTGGCAAAACGCATTGCGCTCCACCCGCCAGGCGATCCCGTCGGTTGGACCGAGGGCCTCGTTAAGATGCCCGACTGCGGCGTCGGTCTTGTGCAAAAGCGCGGCGAGCACGCCCGAATGCACATGCGCCCAGTTCCCGGGGGCGTCGGTCGGCTGGGTTGCCGCATAGGCCTTGTGCAGGCTCTGCAGCCGGTCTGCGGTGCTGCGCACATAGCCTGCCGCCCGCTCGGCCATCCGGGCGATTTCGGGCGCGAACCGGTCAACCGTGTCGAACGCGACATGCGCGTCGTGCTGGAGCAGCACATCGAAGGACCAGGTCTCTTTGGGGATCCACAGCCAACCGACGCCGAGCGTCAGGCCAGCGCCCTGCGCGTAACTTGCGGGTCTGAACTCGATCCCCGTCACATACCAGCCATTGTCGACATACCAAAAGCGCGAGCGCCCTTTGCGGCGCGCGCCAAGCGGGGCGAGCGCTGCCTTCGCCGCCTTGTTGATCAGGGAGGAAGGGTCGCTGCTGCCGCCTGCCATGGTCACGCCGTGCCCATTCGCTCAGCCCCTCCGCACAGCATCACGAGGGAATGCCGGCCGGTTTGACCCGGTCGGGATGCGCCGCGGCGATGGGCGGGATCGCCTCCAGCGCGGCGGCGATGCTCAGAATGCGCGGCATGTGGCTCAGATCCACCTCCCAGCGCCGGGCATTATAGACCTGCGGCACCAGACAGATATCGGCCAAGCTGATCTGATCGCCATGGCAATAGGGCCCCGTCGCCGGATGGTCGAGCATCGCCTCCAGCATCGCCAGCCGATCGGGCATAAAGGCATGCATCCAGGCCTTCATCTCGATTGCACCGCCTGACAGCGATTGGGCGGTCTTTGCCACGGAGAGGTTCAGAACCGGGTGGATCTCCATGGCCACGGCATAGGCTAGGGCGCGGACCCGGGCGCGGCCGGGCGGATCCTCGGGCAGGAAACCGGCCGAGCGGGTCTCGTCCAGATACTCCAAGATCGCCAGCGACTGGGTCAGGGTCAGGCCGTCAAACTCCAGCGTCGGCACCAGCCCCTGGCGGTTGCGCGACAGGTTCTCGGGATGCCGGTTCGCGCCGGCCAGAAGATCGACGGCAACCGTCTCATAGTCGATCTCCAGCAGGTTGAGCGCAATGCGCAGCCGATATGCCGCCGAGGAGCGCCAATAGTCGTAAAGCACCGGGTTCATGCGGAATTCCTTTCCAAGAGCTGGTCCAGCGACCGGCGAAAGCGTTCTGCCTGCGTGGCATCAAGCCTGGCCAGAACGTCGCTTTCGAACTGGCGGGCAAGGGGCAGGATCTGGTCAAAAAGCGCCTGACCTTCCGATGTGAGCGACAGCGCCACCAGCCGCCGGTCATCCTTGGCGGCCGCCTTGGTCAGCAGCCCTGCATGCTCCAACCGCGCCGCCGCCCGGCTGACCTTTGACTTGTCCATATCGACCCGGGCATGGATCTCACGCACGCTCACCGTGCCGGCCTGGGCGAGATGCGCAATCACCCGCCATTCCGCAATGCTGATCCCGAACTGCCGGGTGTAGATCCGCCCGAATTCCCGGCTGACCCGGGCCGACAGGACGGCAAGCTGATAGGGCAGAAACGCGTCCAGATCGAACGCATCATCGGGGTGATGCACAGCCTCGGTCATATCCCAAACCCCATCGCTGAACCTTCGCAATTGGCGCTCTGTCACGCGCCACGTTGACTTCGTTGCAAATACAACGATACTCCGAACAGCGCGACTCGGCAAGCGAGAGGAGACGCAGGCGATGAACAAGCAGACCTCACCTGACACGCTCAACAGCCATGACAGCCGCTATGGCACCAGCCCCGGCTATATGCCCGGCTTTGGCAATGATTTTGAGACCGAGGCGCTGCCCGGCGCGCTGCCCCAGGGCCGCAACTCGCCCCAGCGGGTGAATTACGGGCTTTATGCCGAGCAGCTGTCGGGCTCGCCCTTCACCGCGCCGCGCGGGCAGAACGAACGCTCCTGGATGTACCGCATCCGCCCCTCGGTCAAACATACCAGCCGGTTTGCCAAGATCGACATGCCGTTCTGGAAGACCGCGCCGAACGTCATTCCCGATGTGATCTCGCTGGGCCAGTATCGCTGGGACCCCGTGCCCTTCCCGGCCGAGGGCTGCAGCTTTGTCTCCGGCATGCGCAGCGTCACCACGGCCGGCGATGTCGGCACGCAGGTGGGCATGGCCGCGCATGTCTATCTGGCCAATCGCGACATGGTCGATGAGGTGTTCTTTTCGGCCGACAGCGAGCTTCTGGTCGTGCCTCAGCAGGGCCGGCTGGAGATTTTCACCGAATTCGGGCTGATTGAGCTTGAACCGCTGGAGATCTGCGTGCTGCCCCGCGGCATGGCCTTCAAGGTCAGCCTGCCCGATGGCGAGGCGCGCGGCTTTGTGTGCGAGAATTACGGCGCGAAGTTCACCCTGCCCGGGCGCGGGCCGATCGGGGCCAATTGCATGGCCAATCCGCGCGACTTCAAAACCCCCATTGCCGCCTTTGAGGATCGCGACACGCCGCATCGGGTGATCATCAAATGGTGCGGTGATTTCCATGCCTGCGAGATCGGCCATTCGCCGCTGGATGTCGTGGCCTGGCATGGCAATTACGCACCCTACAAGTATGATCTGCGGACCTATTCTCCGGTGGGTGCGATCAGTTTCGACCACCCCGATCCCTCGATCTTTACGGTGCTGACCGCCCCCACGGCCGAGGAGGGCACGGCCAATATCGACTTTGTGATCTTCCCGCCGCGCTGGCTGCCGCAGGAGGACACCTTCCGCCCGCCCTGGTATCACAAGAACATCATGTCCGAGCTGATGGGCAATGTGTTCGGCCAGTATGACGCCAAGCCCGAGGGGTTTGTGCCGGGCGGCATATCCCTGCACAATTGCATGCTGCCGCATGGGCCCGACCGCAACGCCTTTGACAAGGCCACCACCGAAAGCTGGGATCCGGTGAAGCTTGCCAACACCATGAGCTTTATGTTCGAGACCCGCTTTCCCCAGCAGCTCACCGAGTTTGCCGCGCGTGAGGCGCCGTTGCAGGACGACTACATCGATTGCTGGGACGGGTTGGAGAAGAAGTTCGACGGCACGCCGGGACTGAAATAGCCCCTCTGTCGCCAAATTGACCGCTGTCACAGCTTGGCCGCGATTTTATGTCTAGGCTGGCCAAAATGTGGCAAAGGAGCGTGGTATGGACTTCCTCAAAGCACCCGAGGCCGAGCCCTCGACCTTCGAGACCGTCATGGGCTTTGTCTCCGACCAACCCTTGATCTCCGCGCTGGCGATCGGTCTTTGCATTGCCATGGTCTGCGGCGGGCTGGGCATCGGCGGCGGCAGCAGTGATGGCGGCGGCTGGGGCGATTCCGGCGGTGGCGATGGGGGCGGTGGTGGCGACTGACCCCCAAAACGAGAACCGACAAGACGACCGACAGGGATAGAAATGCTGATCAAAAGCTGGGTGGAGAGCGCGAATGCGCCGGAGGCACCCTTTCCGCTTAACAACCTGCCCTTTGGGGTGTTTTCGGCCGGCGACGCGCCCCGCTGCGGCGTTGCGATCGGCGACCAGATCCTCGATCTTGCGGCGGCGGAGGCCGCCGGGCTGATCGATGGCGCGGGTTTTGGCACCCCGGCGCTGAACGGCTTCATGTCCCAGGGCCCGGCCGCCTGGCAGGCCTTGCGCGACCGGTTGACCGCGCTGCTGGCCGCGGGTGCGGATCAGGCCGCGGCGCCCTACCTGCGGCCCCAGGCGGGTGCGACGATGCATCTGCCCTTCGAGGTCAAGGGCTATACCGATTTCTATGCCGGGCGGCATCACGCGACCAATGTCGGCACCATGTTTCGCGGGGCAGAGAACGCGCTGCCGCCCAACTGGCTGTCGATCCCCATCGGCTATAATGGCCGGGCCTCCACCGTGGTTGTCTCGGGCACGCCGATCACCCGCCCCTTGGGCCAGATGAAGCCGCCCAGCGCCGAGGCGCCGATTTTCGGGCCCTGCAAGCGGCTCGATATCGAGCTGGAGATGGGCGCGGTCATCGGCACCCCCAATGCGATGGGCCAGCCGGTCAGCGTGGCCCAGGCCGATGCGATGATCTTTGGCTATGTGCTTTTGAACGACTGGTCGGCGCGCGACATCCAGGCCTGGGAGTATCAGCCGCTCGGCCCGTTCCAGGCCAAGGTCTTTGCCACCACGATCAGCCCCTGGGTGGTCACCAAGGCCGCGCTCGAGCCCTTCCGCACCGCGACGCCCGCCCGCGAACGCCCGCTTCTGCCCTATCTGCAGGAGCGTGGCCCGATGCTCTATGACATCGATCTTTCGGTGCTGATGCAGCCCGAGGGCGCGGCCCGGCCCACGACCATCGCGCGCACAAACTACCGCGAGATGTATTACTCCGCCGCCCAGCAGCTTGCGCATCACGCCGTCGGCGGCTGTCTGATGCAGACCGGCGATCTTCTGGGCTCGGGCACCATTTCGGGCCCCACGCCCGAGAGCCGCGGCTCGCTTTTGGAGCTGAGCTGGGGCGGCAAGGAGCCCATCACCCTGGACACGGGCGAGACCCGCAGCTTTCTTGAAGACGGCGATATCATGACCCTCACCGGCTGGGCGCAGGGCGCAGGCTATCGCGTTGGCTTTGGCGACTGCGTGGGCACGATCCTGCCATCGCCGGCCGAACCGAACTGGGAACAGTGACATGAGCAAGAGCTTCGCCTCGGCCGGCGATATGGCCGAAAAGACCATCAGCTTTTCCGAGATCGGGCCGGGGCTCTGGGCCTTTACCGCCGAGGGCGACCCCAATACCGGCGTGATCATCGGCGATGACAGCGTGATGATCGTCGAGGCCCAGGCCACGCCGCGCCTGGCCCGCAAGGTGATCGAAAAGGTCCGTGAGGTGACCGACAAGCCGATCACCCATCTGGCGCTCACCCATTACCACGCGGTGCGGGTGCTGGGCGCCTCGGCCTATGGCGCGCGCGAGATCATCATGTCCGAAAAGGCCCGCTCGATGGTCGCCGAGCGCGGGCAGGAGGATTGGGACAGCGA